>NZ_JBVAPG010000200.1:0-12917 GCF_055413685.1 Bradyrhizobium sp. LeoA1Lang
GTCACCGGCGAGCGACAACACGCCTCAAGCACCTTGCGATCTTTCCGCGAAAGGTGGACTTCTCTTGCTTCGGGGATCATCCATATCTTGAATCACGACTCACGATCCAAGAAAAGTGGGTACTAGGCACGCCATATACGCTCTAGAGGTTAAATGTCAATATACGCTTCAGAGGTTAAAAATGGATATACCTTTCAGCGTATACACCATATAAATACGCTTTAGCGTATAGCCGCCCTCCTACCCTGCGGGCGGCTTTCAGGCTCTCGCTCCTCATTCCCCATGAGCTTGCGGTAACGACGAATGGTGTCCTGCAAGTGCGCGTTCACCGGCTTCGGATCGAGAAGCGCACCCACAAACGTGGTTCGATGCTTATTGGTATTCGCATCACAATGAGCGCCCTCTGCCGGTGCTGCGCGTGGGCTTCGAGGACGCGGCTCAGAGCTGGTTCTACATTGATCCGCGCAATGGCGACATTCTCGGCCGCGTCGACAATAGCCGCCGGACGTATCGCTGGCTATTCAATGCCATGCACAGTCTAGATTTTCCGCTGCTGCTGCGCCATCGCCCGGCATGGGACACCGTGATGGTGCTCCTGTCGCTCATTGGAATCGTCGTGTCGACGAGCGGTATCGTGATAGGTTGGCGGCGACTGCGATCCTAGCGGACAGTTTTAGAGCAACCGCGACGGCCGCCTCGCGATGGACGGCAGAGATTCCGGGGCACTTCTGATAGACCCATTGAGGGAGCATGTTGCCGTACCTCTGTTCCGTTCGCGCGACGAATGGCCGCTTCACGATCTACGTTTGAGAATGTAGCTGTCCATGATCCACCCGTGCCGTGCGCGCGCCTCCTGCCGCGCGGCAGTGATGCGCGGACCCATCTCGGATAGCTCGCCCGACATAATGATCTGATCCGGCGTACCGAGATAGGCGCCCCACCAGATGTGCAGGCCGTGCGCGTCGAGCGACTGAAACGCCGTGCCACCGTCGAGCATCACGACCACGGTATCGGTGCCGGGCGGCCAGCCGCCTTCGCGCAACCGCCGTCCCGTCGTGACCAGAAAAGGCTCGCCGACATCGTTCAACGGCAGCGCGTGGGCCGCGCACAATGCCTGGATCGACGTTATGCCGGGGATCACTTCGATCATAGGTGTGGGATCGAGCCGTCGCGCGATGCGCAGGGACGAGTCATAGAGCGAAGGATCGCCCCAGATCAGCAGCGCAATCCGCCCCTCGCGTCCCAAATGGCCGGTGATCGTCTGCGACCAGGTTGCGGCGACCGCGTCGTGCCATTCGTCCACGCGCTTGCGGTAATCCGTTTCGTCTGCGTCACGAACCGGCAGGTCGAATTCCGCGATGCGTGCCGCTGCATTGGTAAGTACGTCTTTGCAAATGGCCCGCCGCAATTCGGCGAGCTCGGACTTCGCCATTCCCTTGCGCGGAATGAGAATGAGATCGGCTGCGTTGATGGCACGGATTGCCGCGAGCGTGAGTTGCTCGGGATCGCCGCAACCGATGCCTATCAAGGAGATCGTGAGCATTGCTTGAGCGAAGAGCGGCCATGGCGGCCGCCGTTCGCATTGTCTCTAGGCAGCGTTGTGCAGGCGGCGGGTGACGAACCCCTCCGCGGTCACGGCACGCAGCGATTTGGCGAGCGCCAACACGGCGAGATCGGCCAACGGCTCGATCAATACGACTAGCGCATAGGACGCCGCGAAGGTCGCGATGTTGGCGAGATTGGCGGCGCCAAAGCCCGCACCATAGAGCGCCCAGAAGGCGACCCACGCCACGATGCCCGACTGGTATGCAGTCGAGAGCGCGAGGGCCTGGCGATATTGCAAGTCCACATAGGCCGTGTTGCGTGGAACGATGCGCTGGCCGAGCGCCTGGATCGCAAATAGTGGCACCAACAGCGTCGTGACGTTCATGCCGTATTGCGGCAGATCGGTCGGCACGAAGAATAGTCCCTGCAACAGTAGACCGAGCGCAAGTCCCAAGGCAGCTGGCGCCGCGCCGAACAATAAGAACAACGTCGAGCCGAGGATGAAGTGCACCTCGGAGACCCCGACCGAGAAATGCGGCAGGATCTCGAAGAACGTGAGCACAAGCGCTGTCGTGGCCATTATCCGCACAGCCAACGATCCGATGCCCTGCTCGCGCACGGTCTCGACCGCGAGCTTGAGCGCGACAGCGCCCGCGGCGATGCCCGTCGCATAACTCAACACGAGCTTGGCGCCCGTTACGATTCCCGGTTCGATATGCATGATCTCAAGTCCTTCCTGCCGTCACACCCGACGGCCCTGGGTCCACGGGCGGCCGGGGCTTCCGGGCGCGCGCAATGGGTCCGCCCTACCCCATTCCCGATTATGTTCCGGCGCTTTGCGCCGCTTCGAGCACCATGCCCTCTTGTGTGCTCTTTTCGAACAGCAGGCGTCAAGGGGCGAGCGAGGGCGGACGCCGACATCATCAGGCAGAATCTCCTGCAAGCGCGCCGAACAGAATGACGGCGGCTTTGGTCACGGCTTCGGCTTGCGCAAGACGTTCGGCGAGCTCTGCGATGGTGGTGCGGACAAGCCGCTCATCGGAGTGGCCTAAGGATTCCGCAAGCAGCGCCGGGGTATCAGGCGCAAGACCATGCGCGATCAGCTTTGCCGCCAGAGCGGGGAATGTCCGCCGGCCCATATAGACCACGGTGGTTGCTTCCGAATCGGCGAGGGCCGCCCAATTGAGATTTTGCGGCAATTCGCCGGTGACATCGGCTGCGGTCACGAACTGGACCCGGCGCGACGTGTGGCGTCGCGTCAACGGAACGCCGGCCTGCGCGGCGGCAGCGCAGGCCGCGGTCACGCCGGGAATGATCTCATAGCCGATATCAGCCGCGCGCAGCGTCTCGATCTCCTCTTCGAGACGGCCGAAGACGCCGGCATCGCCGGATTTCAGGCGCACCACGCGCGCGCCGGTCGAGGCATAGTCGACCAGGAGCCGGTTGACATGCTGCTGCTTGGTCGAGGGACGGCCGGCGCGTTTTCCAACCGCGACGAGATTGGCGCCGGGACGGACACGGTCGAGGATCGCGCCTGACGCGAGATCGTCATAGAGTACGACGTCGGCCTCGCGAAGCCGCGCGGCCCCTTTCAACGTCAGGAGCTCGGGATCGCCGGGACCGGCGGAGATGAAAGAGACGAAGCCCCTCACCGGTCCTCCGCAATCAGGTGAAAGAATGTGCCGGTCGCGTGACCGCGCCGCGAGCCGGTCTCGGCGACGATCGCCCCGGTCGCGTCGCGGACGACTGCGAGCGGCGTATCTGGCTGTGCGACGATCGTGGAATAGTGAAACTCATGGCCACGCAAGCGCGCGCCGGCTTGATGTCCAGGGATCGGCGCCGCGAGCTCGGCGAGACGATAGCCGAGGTGCATGCGACGTTTGGCAAAGCTCGTCTCCAGACCGAGCAAGCCGACCATCTCGTGGCGCGCGCCTTCGGCATCCGCCAAAGCCGCACCCAGCACCATATAGCCCCCACATTCGCCGTGCACGGGGCGCGTCGCCGCAAAGGCGCGGAGAGCGGTGCGAAATCGTGCGTTGGCCGTGAGGCGGCCGGCGTGCAGTTCGGGATAGCCGCCGGGCAGCCAGCACACATCGGCGCTTTCATCGGGGCCTTCATCGGCGAGCGGCGAGAAGGTCGTGATCTCGGCGCCCGCGGAGCGCCAGGCCTCCAACATATGCGGATAGACAAAGGAGAACGCCGCATCGCGAGCGAGCGTAATGCGTTGACCGGGCGGATCGACGCCGAGCCCGCGCGCGGACGGTTGCGGCGACCAGCTGGACGCCGCTTGCAGCACGGCGTCGAGATCGACATGCGCGCTGACGAAGCGCGCGGCCTCACCGATCAGGCCACTGATCTGAGCCTGCTCCTCCGCCTGCACCAGGCCGAGATGCCGTTTCGGCAAGCTGATTTCGGCGTGGCGAGGCAAGGCCCCGAGCACGGGTATGCCGGCATTGGCGAAGGCACTGCGCACGAGCTCCTCGTGGCGCGGACTCGCGACGCGATTCAACACGACACAGGCAAGGCGCACACCCGCGCGAAAATCGCGCAGACCCGCGGCCACGGCCGCGGCCGTCTGGGCCTGTCCGCACGGATCGATCACGAGCAGCACTGGCCAACCGATCATCTCGGCAATGTCGGCGGTGGCGCCGGTGCCGGAGACGCCGCGTGCGGCCGCGCCGTCAAACAAGCCCATCGAACCCTCGGTTAGAACGAGGTCGGCATCCGCACCACGGCCAACGAGGTGCTCGATCGCCGCGCGATCCATCGCCCAACTGTCCACGTTGACGGACGGGCATCCGGCGGCGGCGGCATGAAACGCCGGGTCGATATAATCGGGCCCGCTCTTGAAGCACTGCACCTTCAATCCGCGGTCGCGATAGGCGCGCGCGAGCGCCAGCGTCAGCGTCGTCTTGCCGACGCCGGAGGCCGGCGCCGAGATGACGAGGCCCGCCCCCATCACGACGCCTCCGGAAAGCGCGGTACCGGCCCGATCGGCCGGTAGCGGCGATCATAGTCGGCGGCGTAGAGACGACTCTCGGCAAACTCCTCCGAACCCAAGGTCTTGCCCACCAGGATGAGTGCGGTCCGCTCGAGCTCAGCACCAAGAGCGGCTTCAACTGTGGCGAGCGTGGCGCGGACGATGCGCTGGTCTGGCCAGCT
This sequence comes from Bradyrhizobium sp. LeoA1Lang, assembly GCF_055413685.1. Taxonomy (NCBI): domain Bacteria; kingdom Pseudomonadati; phylum Pseudomonadota; class Alphaproteobacteria; order Hyphomicrobiales; family Nitrobacteraceae; genus Bradyrhizobium; species Bradyrhizobium sp. LeoA1Lang. The sequence goes on from NZ_JBVAPG010000200.1 coordinate 4,708, forward strand.
CGCGCGCCAGACGATCGCCACCGGGCAGTCCGCGCCGTAATGCGGCGCGAGTTCGGCGACGACCTTATCGAGTAAATGGATCGACAGATGAATGGCGAGCACCGCGCCGGTTGCGGCGAACGCGGCGAGGTTCTCGCCCTCCGGCATCGCGCTGGCCCGGCCCGGCGTACGCGTCAGCACCACCGATTGGGCCAACCCCGGCAATGTCAGCTCAGCTTGCAGCGCTGCCGCGGCCGCGGAAAAGGCGGGAACACCCGGCGTCACGGAATAGGAAATACCGAGCGCGCGCAGGCGGCGCAATTGTTCGCCCATCGCCGACCAGATCGAGAGATCACCCGAGTGCAGCCGTGCCACATCCTTGCCGTCGGCATGCGCACCTGCGATTTCTGCGATGATCTCGTCGAGCGACAGTGGCGCGGTGTTAACGATTCGCGCGCCTTGCGGGCAATGCGCCAGCACGCCCGCCGGCACCAGCGAGCCGGCATAGAGACAGATCGGACAAGAGGCGATGAGATCGCGGCCACGCAAGGTCAAGAGATCCGCGGCGCCCGGCCCTGCACCGATGAAATGCACCGTCATTCGCCGTCTCCCTCCGCAATGGCAGCGGTTGCCGTCCGGTCCTGCGAGATCGACCGCCTCGAAATTAGCCGCGCGCGACGGCCGGCCGCGGCGAGCGCGGCAGCCTCGGCGACCGATCCCGTGCCAAACTTGTCCCTGATGAGTTTTGACTGAGTCGGCGTTGCGATGCCTGTCAGAACTTCAGCTGGAATCGCCTTGATCGGCACGCCGCATTCTCGCGCGAGCAACTTCAGGGCACCCGCTTCCGCCTTGTCGCTAACGGTTGCCACCGCCGCGATTCCGGCGGGTCCGCCGGCCGCCACGAGCGCTTCGCGGAGCGCGTCGAGCGTGGCGTCGCGCTGGAATCCCAAGCCCGCGACCTTCATCTGACCACGCTCCATTGCACGACCGGCCGTGTCGCCTCCCAGGAGCGGTAATGGCCGAGTCGTCCTGCATGCGCGAGCTCGATCCGCATCAACCCGCCGCCGTGGCGATGGTGCAGTTCCACGAGAAACGCTTCCGTCTCGAGCGTTATGGCGTGCGCGACCAGCCGCGTACCCGGGACAACGCGCGACCAGACGGCATCGAACATCGCGCTGTCGAGACCTCCGCCGAGGAACACAGCATCCGGCGTTTCAAGTGCAGCGAGAGCGTCGGGAGCAGTCCCGCCAATGACGGTGACCCGGTGCGACAGCCCGAAACTCGCTGCATTGCGGCGGATGTTCGCGGCGCGGTCATCGCGCGCCTCGACGGCCACCGCGATCCCGCCGCACAGCGCCCATTCGATCGAGATCGAGCCAGAGCCTGCGCCGATATCCCACAACCGTTCGCCCAGTCGCGGCGCCAGCGCCGAAAGAGCGAGCGCACGCACCGGCCGCTTCGTCATCTGGCCATCATGCGCGAAGAGATCGTCCGGCAGCCCCGAACTGCGGGTGATGCCTTGTGCTCCGCTGGCCTTCAGCGCAACCGCGACCGGGCCATCGGCCAAATCACCGGCATAGCTGTCTGCGCGATGCTGCATGATCTTCTCACGTGGGCCGCCCAGCGCGGCGAGGGTCCAGAACGACGATGCGTCCCACCCCTGCTCTGTCAACCATCTCGCAAGGTCACCAGCCGCCCTGGCATCGCGCACCAGGCAAATGATCTGTGCGCCGCGCGCGAGATGCGGCACGAGCCGTTCGAACGGCGCGGCGTGCAGTCCGAGACAGATGACGGACTCAAGACGCCAGCCGAGCCGCGCTGCGGCGAGCGAGAATGTCGAAGGCGCGGAATGCGCGATCCACTCGCCTGCCTCGAGCTTCTCCGCAAGACTGCCGCCGACGCCATGCCAGAACGGGTCGCCCGAGGCGAGCACCGCCGTCGGGCGGCCGCGGCAGCTCAGCACAGCGTCGGCATCGAACGGCACTGGCCAGGGCTGGGTGCGTTCGGTTATGCCTGCGAGCGCAAGATGGCGCTCGCCACCAAAGACGGTTTCGGCTTCAAAAAGCGCCTTTCGGCTTGCCTCGGAGAGGCCGGCAAGGCCATCCTCGCCGATACCGATGATGGTCAGCCAGGGATCAGCCATGACGCGCGCCCTCATTCTGGGCGGAACGACTGAGGCCAATTTGCTCGCTGCAGCAATTGCGCGGGCGGGCCTCGAAGCGATCTATTCCTATGGCGGACGCACCCGCAACCCCGCCGACCAGCCACTGCCCACCCGCGTCGGTGGATTCGGCGGCGCGAACGGACTTGCCGACTATATTCGCCGCGAAGCCATTACGCATGTCGTTGATGCAACCCATCCGTTTGCGGCCGAAATGAGCCGCAACGCGGCTGCCGCGTGCGCGGCAAGCGGAACGCCTCTGATCGCGATCGAGCGTGTGCCTTGGGCCAAGGCGACTGACGATAACTGGATCGAGGTTGCGGATGTCGCGTCCGCCGTCGCCGCCTTGCCGGAAAATCGGGCGCGCGTCTTTCTTGCCATCGGCCGGCAACACATCGCGCCGTTCGGCGCGAAGCCGCAGCATGCCTACACCTTGCGATTCGTCGACCCGCCCGAGGGCGCACTGCCATTCGATGCCGACGTCATCGTGTCGCGCGGGCCATTCACTCTTCAAAGTGAGCTGGAGATGATGCGCACGCGCGGCATCGAATGGATTGTCGCCCGCAATTCCGGGGGCGAAGGCGCGCGCGCAAAAATCGACGCTGCGCGTGCGCTCGGCCTTCCCGTGATCATGATCTCGCGGCCGCCTCTGCCTGAGCGGACGCGGATGGAAAGCGTGGCCGAGGTGATGCAATGGCTCGGTCATCGGGCGTGCCTCGGCGCATAGACCCAGCGGCCAACGCGTCGCGTCGCCGAATTGCCGATGATCACGAGCGTACGCATGTCGGCCATCTCGGGCAACGCCTCGCTCAATTTGATCATTTCAATCCGCTCATCGGGTGTGCTGACCGCGCGCGCGAATATCACGAGACGGTCGCCGCACCCGGCCTCCTTCAACACTGAGAGCGCGCGTCCAAATCCCTCCAGCCGGCTCGCCGAGCGCGGATTGTACATCGCGATGGCAAAATCAGCTTCGGCCGCAAGCCGCAGCCGTTTCTCGATCACCGCCCACGATTTCAGATTGTCGGAGAGATTAATGGCACAGAAATCGTGTCCGAGCGGCGCGCCGGCGCGCGCGGCCGCCGCCAGCATTGCGGTCACGCCAGGGAGCACCCGGATCGGAAGCCCCTGGTATTGCGGCGTCTCTTCGAGTGCTTCGAACACGGCAGAAGCCATCGCAAAGATGCCGGAATCGCCAGAGGATACCAGCACCACGTTGCGTCCCTCTGATGCCAGCCGCAATGCGTGGGCTGCGCGTTGCAACTCCATGCGATTGTCCGACGGATGGAACGTGAGCCCTTCGCGCGGCGCTACGCGCGCGACATAGGGCGCATAGCCCAGAATGTCGGTCGCGGTAGCTAGCGCGGCCGTCACCTCCGGCGTGACCAGCGCCTCATCGCCCGGCCCAAGTCCCGCGATCGTCAGCGATCCCGTCATGCGATGTTGTCCGCGCGCCATCCCGTTCCATGCACGAGCACGATTGCAAAATAGGGGCAATCGGTTTCCTCGACATCGACCAGCCGCGCGACACGCTCGCCCGGCATGGTGCCGCGCTCGACCAGCCAGGCATCATTGAGACGACCGGCGGAGGCGAGCGCACGGCGCACCTTTTGGAGGTTGCGCCCGGTCTTCATGACGACGAGCGCGTCCGAATTGCGCATCCGCCGTTCGAGTTCATCCTCCGCCATTGTGCCCATCAAGACGGTCGTCACGTCATCGCCCAACGCAATCGGCTGACCGACCACATTCCAGCAGCCGGCCATGCCCGGAATGCCCGCGATCACCTCGATCTCGACGCGGCCTCGCAGGCCCGCGTGCAAATGCATGAAGGAGCCATAGAAGTAGGGATCGCCTTCGCAGAGCACGACGACATCGACCGCGAGCGCAAGCCGCGCCAGACGCTCCGCCCATTCTTCATAGAAGCCGGCGAGCACGCGAAGGTAATCCGGACTGTCGAAGGAGAGCTCGGTGGTGACCGGATATTCCATCGGATATTCGGAGACATTGGCGGCCAGCATGCCTTCGACAATGCGGCGGGCCTGACCGGGACGCCCTTTCTTGCGGAAATAGGCGACGTGCCTGGCTGCGCGCACCTCGCGGTCCGCGCGCACGCTCATCAAGTCCGGATTGCCTGGCCCGAGGCCGCAGCAAATGATGCGCCCCATCGCTATTCGCTCCGGCTCGCGAGCGCGTTCACGGCGGCGACGGTGATCGCCGAGCCGCCGAGGCGTCCTTCAATTGTCAGGGCGGGCGCCGGCGGATCGGCCATCAGCGCGGCCTTGGATTCAGCCGCGCCGACGAAGCCGACCGGACAGCCAATGATTGCAGCCGGCCTCGGGCAATCGCGATCCTCCAGCATGTTGAGGAGGTGAAACAGCGCGGTGGGCGCGTTGCCGATCGCGACAAGGGCGCCATCGAGGTGCGGTCGCCACAGTTCCAGTGCCGCGGCCGAACGGGTATCGCGCATGGATTGTGCCAGTACGTGAACGGCGGGGTCGCCGAGCGTGCAGACGATGGCATTGACCGCCGGCAACCGCGCGCGTGTAATCCCCTCGGACACCATACGCGTGTCGCAAAGTACGGGCGCGCCGGCCTGCAGCGCATCCCGCGCCGCCGCCACCATGCCGGGCGTGAAACGGATATGGGCCTCGAGCCCTACCATGCCGGCGGCATGGATCATGCGCACGACCACCTGTTCTTCATCGGGCGTGAAGCGCGTCAAGTCCGCCTCGGCGCGGATGGTGGCAAAGGACTGTCGATAGATCGCTGCACCGTCGGCTTCATAAATGTGCGGCATCAGCGTCCTCCCGCCAGCATGGAGGGATTTTCGATGATGACGCCGTGGCTCAAGCCACGCATAACTGGCGCGGCGCGCGGCGAGCCGTCGCGGATGAGATCGAATCCGGCGCTGGTCGCAACCAGCGTGATCGCGGTCGCCCCGGAATGCGCGCAGCCCTTGGCGCAGCCCGAAACGTGGAGGCGCGCGTCCGCGGCGATGTGCGGCGCAAGCGCGGCAGCCAGCGTGCGGGTATCGGCAAGAGCCTCGCGGCAGCGCGGCGCGCCGCTGCAAGCGATGACGCGAAGCGCTGGCTCATCGGCCTCGGTGATGAGGTCCGCACCGCGCGGCATCGTGCGTGCTCCCTCAGCAAGAATCATCCGCCACGGTGTCATACGCAACCCTTGCGCATCTGCGGCAATAAGCCGAAGTGCCGAATGGGGCAGTTGCCCGAATGCGACGCCGACCATCGCACCCAGCGGACAAAGACCGGGACGAGGCACAGCGATCGTCGGTGCGGGCTCGGTCCTACCGAGCAGTGCATCCGGCAATCTCGCGCCGGCCATGATGTGGGCGGCCATGCGCCCTCGCCTGCCGCTGGTGCCGCCTGAGGTAATGAACCATTCGGCAAGCGCGACTGCAACGCTCACAGCGTCGCCGCGCGTAACGGAGCGACCAAACTCAGCGCCATCGGCGCGCACCAAAAGGCCGCCCGCGCGGCCACGCTCGATCCGAATGTCCGCGGATGCGCCAGCAAGCACCCGTTCCTTGCCGTCATCGACAGCGAAGCCAAATTTGGTCGGAAGAGCTAGCCAACTGCCGGCAAGGGCCTGCTCCAGTTCGGCTGCGAGCGAACGCGTGTCATCGCCTATGCCCCAGAACGGTGTCACCAGGATGTTGCGATGCGACTCGGCCTCCGGATCATGGTCAAGCAGCTTCAATTGGGCGAGACCGTCGAGCAGAGACAAGTGTCCCTGATCACTCACGCCTCTGATCTGGAAGTTGGCCCGGCTGGTCAAGTCGATCAAGCCGTTGCCGTAACACTCTGCCAGATCAGCCAGCCCTGCCGCCTGTGCCGCATCGAGCCTTCCGCCATAGGGGCGCACGCGGACCACGAGCCCGTCGCCTGACTGCATCGGCCGCAACGCGCCAGGGCACCAGCCCTTGATAGCGACCGTACTCATGACGCCTCGCGCGGCGCAGCCGCGATCGAATTTCGGCGCGTCTTCCAGAGTGATGCCAAGCCAGTGACGACCGTGACAGGGACTTTTGCGAGCGTGTTCATTCCGCGGCTTCTGGCAGGGCGGCGATAGGTGGAATGCGAGCGAGCGATTGTTTGCGGAAGATCTCCGGCCGGCTGCGCCATGGCACGATGCCATCGGGTGCCGCCGCGTAAGCTGACGCGCCGGCAATCACGTCGTGCGCGTTGCCATCGGACAAGCGACCGTAGACATAGGACCACCGTCCCGGCGCGCTGAGCGCGACCGAGCAGCCCTGGTTACAGGCGGACAGGCATTCGACGGGAACGACGACGCCGTCAGGCACGCCCGCGTCGAGAATAGCGGCATGCAGGCGCGCACCGGGCGTAATCTCGCCTTCCCCGAGCGTCTGGCCCGGGCGGCATGTGATGCAAACGTGAAGAGTGACGATCATCGCCCCTTCCTGAATTGACGGCGGGAAGCGATGAGGTGCACGAACCGTCCTTGAGGAGGCTTCGCTTTCCCCGTCGCGGAACACCCCGTCCGCCGGTCTCAACGTTGCGCTGGCAGGTCTCCCGGCTTGCGGAGCAGGGTCTTTCCCTTCGATCCCCGCCTTCCCGATCCCCAGCTGATCAGTGGCTTCGGGCATCTCTCCGGTCACGGTCGCGGGGGCGGCTGCTTTTCAGGCCAAGCCGTTTGGCTCGAGCCCTATCGCATTCCCTCTTCGCCTGTCGCAGAACAGGCACCAACGCGGGCCAACCATTTGCTCTGGGCCGCAACTTGTCAAGCCAAAGGGACCACGCCGGATGATGTCCGAACCAGGTGCCGCCGAGGACGGGGACATCGTCGCGCCCGAGGGCTCCACCGACGCCCGCCACGCCATCAAAATGGCGAAAAAGGAGATGGTCCGCGAAAGATCAGGGCGACCAAGGGCGGCGAAGAGGGACTGATCGGGCGCAGGTGATAAGCCAGGGCTAGCTCGGTAAAGCTTTCGTCGATCACTAGACGGCCGACACGCGGCAGGATCGAAAGAAGTTCACTCTGATCATGATGCTTTCCGTCGGGATCGTTCGGGTTGACCACGATCGCGAGCTCAGCCCTCGCGAGCGCCTCGAGTTCCCGCCGCGATGGTCTCGTGATACGCTCGCGGACCGCTGAGCCGCTCGCCGAGCGCTCCAGCTATGGCGGCTTCGAGCCAGCCGGCATTAATCGAGCGGCGCCGGTTCGCATCGCGCATCATGCATGACCACCCTGCGAAGACCGGGGCGCGCAGCACGAAGAGAACAGCGGTCAGGCGAGCTGGAATGAAGTTTGCCACATCATCGATGCGCGCGCCGCAGCCCAACCAAGAGCTTCGTGTCGCGGCGTATGATGGCCGATCATAGAGTCCAGTGCGTTGATCGCCTTGTAGCCGGCAATGCCAGGTACCCCACCCCGACCAAGCCGGGATTTCTACTTCAGCAAATATGCGCCTGCGAATTGTTCGGCCATCACCGCACGTTCTTCTTCAGTTTGACCCAAATGCGACATCGACCCGTGATGGTCCTTCGCATCCAGCGTATGATGGTCATTTCGATTTAGCACCTCCTCCATCCCTGCCGGATCAGGCTGCGTTGTCTCGTCGAGGATCGGCATGGGCATTTCGGTGGCAGGGCCTGGCGCGGCGAACGCTAAACTAGTCACAACCGATAGCGGAATGCCGAGTTGCACTCGGGGGAAGCTCCCTTCGAGGGCGTGATCGCGGCCTCGTGGGAGGGCCGCAACAGGTCACCTCCGCGGCCGAAGTCTCTCCGCGAAATCATGAAGCAAAAGGAAAGCAATGAGCGCGATTGACCACTGGTGAGTCGTGCGACATACGGATCTTTCTTTACAGGCGTCTCTGGTTGCTCAAATATCTTCTGCGGTGGGTCAGATATCCCCCTCCACATCTGTCACAGATAGGGAGGCTCTTCTATGATCCTATTCAGGGTGAGCGTCATCCGGCGACCACGCACTGAGGGCTGATCTGGTCGGCTAGGAAGATCTCGTGGATTGTTTCGTCACGAGGTCACCATGTCAAAAGATAGTTGTAAGGATGGCGATAAGGATAGGCATG
>NZ_JBVAPG010000201.1:0-12900 GCF_055413685.1 Bradyrhizobium sp. LeoA1Lang
GAGGTCCCTTCAGAGGGGAGCACCCAATCATCGCCCAGCGGCAGCGTCAATCACCCCGATCGGGCAATCCAAAGCATTCCGCGCAAGTCAAGGCCGGGCACGGCGATCCTCTCGTGACGCTCACATTCCAGCTAACGTCACGCCAATCAGATGAGTTCGCCAAGAGCTTAGTTGAGTTATTGCTGGGCTATACTGCAGGCGACTCAGTTCCGATTGCGCTAATCGATTCAGTAACGATTGCCGCAATTCGAAGTAATAAAGTGGCTCCGGGATGGACACAGCAGCTCATCCTTCCATCGCACTACATATGGTTGGCACGGGACAGCTACAACAAGGGCGACTATCCTCACGCATTGGATTTCTCACAACGCGCTCTAAATTTGTCGTCCACAATGACGCCAGAAGCTCGTCTTGAGGCTCTTCGTTTCGGCGGACTATCGTGCGCGCGTATTGGAGCTGAAGACGATTTTAAAGCCATCGTTAGACAGATCGACCAATTGGGACTCAAGAGAGCTCGGGGCATCAAACACTTCTTGACGGGCTTCTTCTATCGGCGGCGCGGGCAACTGGAAACTGCTCAAAATGAACTTGAAAAAGCGTTCGGACTGATCCCGGGGAACATTGACGTCGAAAGAGAACTCTTAAGCGTGTTACTAGCTCGGAAGGATTTCGATGAGGCACTTCGCCTCGCAGATAATCTGGTTCAACGGGCTGAAAGCAATCCTTACGTCTTGGACGGCTACTTGCAAGCGAGAATCGCTGTTGCGTCGAATGTCGACGCTTTACTGTACGACTCAAACTTCACCGATAGACTTGAGCAATTGGAGGAAGTCGGCGACGGGCCTGGGTTATCGTTCTTTGCATTGAGAAAAGCTGATCTCGCTCTCAAGAAGAGAAACAGGAACGACGCCCTAAAGTACACTGCTCAGGCGCTAAGCAATACTCCCAAGCTTCCAGCCGCCCACGCAGCGAGGACAAGAGCGCTGATTTTCGATGGGGACTACGACAAAGCTTATGAGCAGTTGAAGGTATTGGAGCAGCTACGGGCACGAGGCGACGGAAGAAAGGAGGGATTAGAGCAACTGCTGCTTTTTCAGGTACGGTTCGAGTACAATGCACAACGGAATCGCTTTGATCTATGCAAAACAGACATTGAAAACGTGAGTCGGTTAGATTCAAAACAAGCAAAGCTAATGAAGTTGGATCTTGTGCACCAGATATCTTCTCAGGGGTCGGCAATCGACAATTCTCTAAGGGAGTGGCTGAAGAAGTAACTCAAACCACAGCGGGACAGGCACACCCACATTCCCCGATTTTGTCGATATCTGCACGCGGTGTCACGTTGGCCGCAAAGACATTCCTGCCCGGGTTCCGCTATGCTAGGGCTTTCATTTCAAGCGGCGCTTACTGCCGCGATGCAAGTCGAAGAACAATGACCGCACCTTACGTTCCGCAGATCGCCCTTTATCGCCGCTGGCTGCAAGAGCAGCGCGGCCTGAGCTTTTCCAGTTTTGAGGACATGCGCCAGTGGTCGGTGCGCGACCTCGACGTCTACTGGCAGAGCATCTGGGACTATTTCGACTTGCGCTCGCCGACGCCGCACCGCGCGGTGCTGGCGGAACGGAAGATGCCGGGCGCGGTCTGGTTTCCCGGCGCCTCCGTCAACTACGCCCAGCAGGTGTTTCGCCACGTCGAGGCCGCCGATGCCGCGGGCTTGCCGGCGATCGTGAGCAGCGGCGAAGATGGCGTGCTGAAGGAAACGAGCTGGCCCGAATTGCGGCGACAGGCGGCCGCGCTTGCGGTTCACTTGCGGGAGAAAGGCGTCAAGCCCGGCGACCGCGTCGCGGCCTATCTGCCTAATATCCCTGAGACCATCATCGCGTTCCTCGCCACCGCGAGCCTCGGCGCGATCTGGAGCGTCTGTGCGCCCGACATGGCGGCGCCGGCGGTGATCGATCGCTTCAAGCAGATCGAGCCGAAAGTGCTGATCGCCTGCGATGCCGTCACCTATGCCGGCCGGCGGCATGACCGCCGCGCCGTGGTCGACGAGCTCCGGCGCTCGCTGCCGACGGTCAAGCACTTCATTCTGCACAGGGACGCGGAGAGCGCTGAGACCGCCGATCCGCTGTTATCGGCGATCTCCGCCCGCCGGAGTCCCGCGATCGATGCGTTCGAGCCGGCGTGGCTGCCGTTCGATCATCCGCTCTGGATCGTCTATTCCAGCGGCACCACCGGCTTGCCGAAGCCGATCGTGCACAGCCATGGCGGCATCATCATCGTGGTGTTGCCGCTGAACACGTTGCACAACGACATCGGCTGCAGCTACCAGCCGAACTCGTTTGGCGAGCGCTTCCATTGGTACAGCTCGACCGGCTGGATCATGTGGAACTGCCAGGTCAACGGGCTCCTGGGCGGCACCACCTGCTGCATCTTCGACGGCAGCCCCGGCGGATCAAAGGATAAGCCGGATTGGACCACGCTGTGGCGTTTCGTGGCCGACGCCAAGGTGACGGTGTTCGGCGCCGGCGCGGCGTTCTTTGCCAATTGCACGAAAGCGGAGATCGATCTCGCTGCCGTCGGCGACCTCTCGCGCCTGCGCGCGCTCGGCTCGACCGGTTCGCCGCTGAGCGCCGACACGCAGGCCTGGTTCAATGAGCGCTTCGCCGCGCTCTCAAAGATCAACGGCAACGCCGCACAGGCGGACATGTGGTGGGCGAACATTTCCGGCGGCACCGACTTTGCCGGCGCCTTCATCGGCGGCAACAGGGAATTGCCGCAGACGCCGGGCACGATGCAATGCCGGATCCTGGGCTGCGCCGTCGAGGCATTCAACGAGCAGGGCCGCGCCGTGATCGACGAGGTCGGCGAGCTCGTCTGCACCGAGCCGCTGCCGTCGATGCCGCTGCGCTTCTGGAACGATCCTGATGACGCGCGCTACCGCGCCAGCTATTTCGAGACCTATCCGGATAATTTCGACGGCAGCGGACGCGGTCCGGTGTGGCGGCATGGCGACTGGCTCAAGGTCGCCGCCGACGGTTCCTGCGTGATCTATGGCCGGAGCGATGCCACCATCAACCGGCACGGCCTGCGCATGGGGACGAGCGAACTCTACTCGGCGATCGAGGCACTCCCGGAGATCCTGGATTCGATGGTCATAGATCTCGAATATCTCGGGCGCGAAAGTTACATGCCGCTGTTCGTGGTGCTGCGCGATGGCATCGCGCTCGACGAGGCGATGAAAGCAAGGATCAACAAGGCGATCGAAGCCGGCCTGTCCCGCCGCTTCCTTCCCAATGAGATCTTCCAGGTGCCCGAAATTCCGCGCACGCTATCGGGCAAGAAGCAGGAGCTGCCGATCAAGAAGCTCCTGCTCGGCCACCCGATCGAGAAGGTCATCAACAAGGATGCGATGGCCAATCCGGGATGTCTGGAGTGGTATCTCGCCTTTGCGGATAGTTATCTGCAAAAGAGTGCGGGCGCCGTATAGGCAGCGCCCGCATTGTTAGGCGGACTGAGGCGTCCGCTTCTTCACCCGCTCCAGCCACTCGCGCGTGAGCACGAGGTCCGCCTGCGAGAGTTGATGGCCGACCGGCAGGGTGCGGTACGTGACGTCGGCGCCGGCGTCGAGCAGCATCTCCGCGAGTTTCGCCGAGTTGGAGCTCGGCACGATCGGGTCCATCTGTCCTGAGGCGATCAGCACCGGCATGCCACCCAGTTGAGCGGGCGGTGGATCGGACAGCGGCACCATCGCGCGCAGCAGCGCCGCGCCCGAAAGCGTGCCGGGGCGAAGCAGCATCATGGCCGCGGCGATGTTGGCGCCGTTCGAATAGCCGACCGCCACCGGCGCGCCGATGCCGAGACGCCGGCGCATCGCGTCGACGAAGTCGGCCAGTTCGACGGCGCGCCGCCGAACGTCGTCCTCATCGAACACTCCCTCCGCAAGACGGCGGAAGAAGCGCGGCATCCCGTTCTCCAGCACGCGGCCGCGCGGCGACAGCAATGCCGAATCCGGCGACAGCATCCGTCCAAGGTCCAACAGATCGTTCTCGTCGCCGCCGGTGCCGTGGAGCAGCAGAAGGGGCGGAGCGCCCGCCCCTTCCGCCGGCACGAAACGATAGACGAAAGGCGTCTCGTTGGTCATGCGACTTCTCCCAGTTCAGGCAGCACGCTTTCGATCTCCTTGCGATGCCGCTCGAGGAACGACGGCAGCTTCAACGCGTGGCCGAGGCTCTCGACGGGCTCGTCGACCGCGAAGCCGGGAATGTCGGTCGCGATCTCGAACAGCACGCCGCCGGGCTCGCGGAAATAGATCGAGCGGAAGTAGTTGCGATCCCGCTGCTCGGTCGGATGCAGGCCGTGCGCCGAGACCAGCTTCTGCGCCATCTGGCCCTGCTCGACATCATCAGCCGCGCGGAACGCGATGTGATGCACCGAGCCGACGCCCTGGCGACCGCGCAGGAAGCCCTTGGCCTCGTAGATGTCGACGACGCTTCCCTTGACGTCACCGGGAGCAGCGAGGCGGATCACCGAACCCTCGCGCGCGACCTCGCGGAAGCCGAGCACATCGGTGAGGATGGCGGCGGTCTTCGCGGCAGTCTCGAGCAGCAAGGTCACGCCGTGGAAGCCGCGGATGGCGTGCTCAGCAGGCACATCCCCATTGCTCCAGGCCGACTCGTCTTCCGCGCCGGGAATGCCGACCAGCGCGAGCGCCATGCCATCGGGATCGGTGAACGGCAGGACCGACTCACCAAAGCGCTTCTCCAGCGGCTGATGGGGGATGCCCTTCTCGACGAAGCGCTGCACCCAATAGCCGAGCGAGCGCGCCGGCACGCGGAAGGCGGTCTGATGGGTCTCGCCGACGCCACGGCGGCCGGCGGGCGCGCCTTCCCAGGGGAAGAACGTCAGGATGGTGCCGGGATGGCCGACCGCGTCGCCGTAATAGAAATGATAGGTCGTGGGGTCGTCGAAATTGACGGTCTTCTTGACGAACCGCAGGCCGAGGTCGCGCGTGTAGAAATCGAAATTCTTCAGCGGGTTGCCGGCGATGGCGGTGACATGATGGATGCCAGACATTGGTCTCTCCTGATTAATTCGGGAGCCCGATCGGGCTCGTTGTTGGCAATATTGGCCCGCTATTTTCTGAGAACAATCCATGCTTTCATGGCGCCACTGTCTACGATTTGAGGACAATCCCGATCGCATGGTCATTGCGAGCCACCGGGTCGGCGCGTAGCGCCGCCCGATGACAGGCTCCGCGAAGCAATCCACCTCGCCGCGTGCGGAGCCATGGATTGCTTCGTCGCTACGCTCCTCGCAATGACGGGTGAAATGAGCCGGAGGCAAGATGGACAAGGTTGCGAGCCTGCGGGCGTTCGTGAAGGTCGTGGAGACCGGCAGTTTCGCCGAGGCCGGCCGGCAGCTTCGGCTCTCCCGCTCCGCGGTCAGCAAGTATGTGGCCGAGCTCGAAGAGAGTTTGGGCGTGCAGCTCCTCAACCGCACCACCCGCCATGTCAGCGCCAATGAGAGCGGCCAGATGTATTTCGAGCGCGCGCTCTCGATCCTGTCCGAACTCGACGCGGCGGATCAGGCGGTGTCGCAGGCGCAATCGACGCCGCACGGACTGCTTCGCGTCAACGCGCCGATGTCGTTCGGCACGCTGCGGCTCGGCCCGGCGGTCGCGGACTTCATGGGGAAATATCCGAAGATCCAGCTTCAGCTCGTCCTGAGCGACGACCTGCTCGACCCCGTGCAGGACGGCTTCGACGTCACGTTACGGATCGCGGAGCTGGAATCATCGAGCCTGATCGCGCGCAGGATCGCGCCGATCGACCGTGTCGTTTGCGCTTCGCCGGACTACCTAGCCAAGCACGGCACGCCGGCCCATCCGCGCGATCTTCGCGAGCATGCTGCGCTGACCTATGGCTTCCTGCTGACCGGCAACCAATGGAAGCTGACGGGTGCGGATGGCGATCACTGGATCCAGCCATCCTGGTCGCTATGCGCGAACAACGCAGAGGTGCTGCGCGACGTCGCCACGAAGGGCCACGGGATTGCGCTGATCCCGACCTTCATCGCCGGCGATGCGCTCCACACCGGAGCGCTGAAGACCATCCTCGCGGACTATCGCGCACCACCGCTGACGCTCTATGCGATCTACCCTCCGACCCGCCACCTCTCGGTGAAGGTGCGGCTGTTCATCGACTTCCTGGTCGAGCGTTTTGGGGCTGGGACGGATTAGTGCGTCGTTCCGTAGCCCGGGTGGAGCGCCCGCGTAACCCGGGACATCTGCGTCCGCGTTGCGAGCGGTCCCGGGTTACGCGGGCGCTCCACCCGGGCTACGACACTGAGCGCACTCACACCAGGAACACCGTGGATCCCGTGGTCTTGCGGGCGGCGAGATCGGCGTGCGCCTTGGCGGCGTCCTTGAGCGGATAGGTCTGGTTGATCTCGATCTTGACCGCGCCTGATTTCACCACGTCGAACAGTTCGTTTGCCATCGCCACCAGGTTCTCGCGTTTGGCGCCATAGGTGTTCAGCGTCGGGCGGGTCACGTACAGCGAGCCCTTCTGTGCCAGCAGGCCGAGGTTGAGCGGCTCGATACTGCCGGAGGACTGGCCGAACAGCACCGCGACGCCGAGCGGCGCCAGGCAGTCCAGCGATTTCAGGAAGGTGTCCTTGCCGACGGAGTCGTAGACAACAGGCACCAGATTGCCTCCGGTGATCTCCTTGACGCGGGCGACGAAATCCTCGCGCGTGTAGACGATGGTGTGCGCGGTGCCGTGGGCTTTCGCGAGTTTCGCCTTCTCGTCGGTCGAGACCGTGCCGATCACGGTGGCGCCGAGATGCTTGGCCCACTGGCCCAGGATCAGTCCGACGCCGCCGGCCGCGGCATGCAGCAGGATCGTGTCCCCGCTCTTGACGCGATAAGTCTGGCGAATGAGGTACTGCACCGTAAGGCCCTTGAGCATCATCGCCGCCGCGGTCTTGTCATCGATGCCGTCGGGCAATTTGAGCAGACGGTCGGCCGGGATCAGCCGCTCCTCGGCATAGGCGCCGAGCGGCGAGTTGCCATAGGCGACGCGATCGCCCGGCTTGAGGTCGGTGACGCCGGACCCGACTTCCTCGACGATTCCAGCGCCCTCGCTGCCGAGACCACTCGGCAGCGGCACACCGTAGACGCCCGCGCGGTTATAGATATCGACAAAGTTCAGGCCGACTGCCGTGTGACGGACCCGCGCTTCGCCGGGACCAGGCTTGCCGAGCTTGACCTCTTCCCATTTCAGAACCTCGGGACCGCCGGCCTGATGGAAGCGAAACGCGTGTGTCATGAGAAACTCCTGCAGCGCGGGATGATTGTGAATCTCGGCGAAAGCGGCGAATGCAATCCATTTCGCCGGCCGCAGACCATATCAGCGTGCCGCATGGCGGCAAGCGGCGCCCACGGTCATCTTGCCGTGAGACCTTGATGCATTGCAGAATTTCCAATCGCGCAGATCGGGCTGGGATGCGCAGGTCAGATCACCACAACGACCTTACCGAGGGCGCGCCGGTCGGCGAGGTGCTGGATCGCCTTGCCGCCCTCCTGGAGCGGGAATTCGGCGCTGATACCTGATGACAGCATGCCTTGCGAATACCAGGACCGGAGCGCACGCCGATTCTCGGCGACGCCTGAATCCTGTGACAGCGTGAACGTGCGCCAGTTGATCCCAAGCACATCGCAATTCTTCAGCAGAGGAAGGTTGAGCGGCAGTGACGGAATGCCTGCGGTAAAGCCGAGCACGAGGTAGCGCCCGCCCTCTGCGATGCAGCGAATGGCGGCTTCCGAGAGCCATCCGCCGACGGGATCGATGATCACGTCGGCGCCGCGCGAACCGACCGCCTGCTTCAGCCGCGCAGCGAGCTCGCGACCATCCCCTGTTGTGTCGGCCGAATAGACCACGCCCTCGGCGGCGCCGTGCTGGCGAGCGAAGCCCAGCTTCTCGCCCGATGATGCCGCGGCGACGACGCGGGCGCCGAGATTGCGCGCGACCTGCACGGCGGCAATGCCGACGCCTCCTGCTGCGCCCAGCACGAGCACGGTTTCGCCGGCGCGCACGCCGGCACGGGTGTGCAGCGCGTAATAGGCTGTCTCGAAGGTGAACTGCATGACCGCGGCATCGACGAACGACATGCCGTCGGGAATCGGGCTGCAGCGCGTGGCATCGACCGCGACGAACTCCGCCATGCCGCCGGTTCCGGTCCGCGCCGCGACCCGATCACCGACGCGCAGCGCGGCAACCCCTTCCCCTGCCGCGGCCACGACGCCGGCCACCTCAGCTCCGGGCGCGAAGGGCCGCGGCGTCTTGACCTGATAGCGATCCTGGATCGTGAGAAAGTCCGGATAGTTCACGCCGCACGCCTTCACCGCCACCAGCACCTGTCCCGGCCCGGGCACCGGCTCCGGCACATCGAGCAGCCGCAGGGTTTTGGGCCCGCCCGGCTCGCAACTCATCAACGCGCGCATCAGTGTCCTCCGGCGGCGATCTCATCTCTTTGTTGAGCATGATCTTTTCGGAAAACCGGTTTCCACTTTTCCGGATCATGCTCTAGCGGCGACAATGAAAAGAAGTCCCGCACCCGCAATGACGAAAACGATCAGTTGCGTTGACCTTGCCTGCCACAGGAATGGTGGCGACGGAACAATCCGGGCGCTAACATGACCACGCCATGCCGGGAGCCTCTGCCGCACTTCGATCATCACGCGCTGCGCCGTCGCGTTCAGCGATCGACTCCGGCTATGTCGGCCTCGTGCTGAGCGGCGTGCGCGAGGCCGGCTTCGATATCGACCGGCTGCTGGCGCGCGCCGGCATCACGCCGGAGCAGCTCGAGAAGCCGGGCGCCCGGCTGCCGCAGGACCAGTTCGCCCGCCTGATCGCGATCCTGACCCGGGAGACGCGCGACGAGCTCTGGCTTTTGTGCAACCGCCCGATCAAGCCCGGCACCTTCCGCATGATGTGCCGGCTATTGATCCGCTGTGCCAATTTGCGCGAAGCGATCCGGATCGGCTGCCAGTTCTATCATCTGGTCACGGACGATTTCGTGGTGCGGCTGGCGGAGGGCCCGGATGACGCCTCGCTCTATGTCACCGACACTATCGCCCAGCCGAACCGGCGGCGCATGGTCAATGGCGCGATCCTGCTGTTCGCCTATGGGCTGATGTGCTGGCTGGTGGGCCGCCGGCTGCCGTTGATCACCGTCCACTACGTCTTCCCGGAAGAACCGTTCAGCGGGGAGCTCGAGCTGTTCTACCGGGCGCCGATGCTGTTCGATCAGCCGCGCACCGAAATTCGCTTCGACGCTGAGTTGCTTGATCTGCCAATCATGCCGGACGAGGAGCGGCTGCGGCGTTTCCTCGCATCGATGCCCAATGCGCTTCTGGTGCGCTACCGCGACGACAGCAGCATGGCCGAACGGGTGCGCGGCATTCTCCGCCGCAACCTCAAGCGTCCGCTGTCGTTCGAGGACATCGCCGGGATGCTGGCGGTCTCGCCGCAGACGCTGCGCCGCCGCCTGCTCGAAGAAGAGAACTGCGGCTTCCAGGAAATCAAGGACCGGCTGCGGCGCGACCTCGCCACTCACCTGCTGCAGAAGTCCCGCCTGTCGCTGGAGGAAATCGCGGTCTCGCTCGGCTTCTCCGAACTCAGCACCTTCCATCGCGCGTTCAGGCGCTGGACCGGCGTGACGCCCGGCGAGTTCCGCGAGCGCCGCAAGTGACGCAGTCGGATTCCGCCAATCGGATTGGAATGCGCGGTCATTCAATGATGCAGCCTTGATGCGGATAATCCCCGCAAGGCCGAGTTCTCGGTCAACACGGGGAAGAAATGCCAATCCTGCGCCAATGGGCTGAACGTCATCCCGACAAGACCGCCGCGCTCGTCGCCTTTTCCGACCAAGCGATTACCTATGGCGAGCTCGACCGCCGCGCCAATGCCGTCACACAGCTCCTGATCTGGATGGGGCTCGCCGCCGGCGACGGCATCGCGATCATGCTCGACAACGACCCTACTTATTTCGAGCTGATCTGGGGCGCGCGACGCCACGGCGTCTATTACACGCCTGTCAGCACGCATCTGAGGCCCGAAGAGGCGGCCTATATCGTGCGCGACAGCGGCGCCAAGCTGTTCTTTGTCGCCGCGCGTTTTGCGGACGCGATCCAGGCGCTGCTCGCCGACAATCCGCACCGGTGCGCGGTGTACGCGCTGGGCGGCGCGTTGGACGGCAGCTTTCACTATGCCGCGGAACTTGCCCGCTTCGATCGCCTGATCGAGATCCCCGACGGGCCCGTCGGCAAGGATTTCTTCTATTCCTCAGGCACGACCGGCAGGCCGAAGGGTATCAAGCAGCCGCTCTTCGCCGACCTCCGCCAGGCCCAGGCCTCCGGCGACTGGGTGCGCGACAATTTCGGCTTCGCGGAGGATACGGTCTATCTCTCTCCCGCACCCCTGTACCATGGCGCGCCGCTTCGCTTCACCCTGCGCACGCTGGAGAGCGGCGGCACTGCAGTCATCATGAAGAAGTTCGTACCCGAGCAGGCGCTGGCCGCGATCGAGCATTACCGCATCACCCACAGCCAGTGGGTGCCGACGATGTTCTTCCGCCTGCTCGCGCTGCCGGACGAGATACGCGCCCGCTACGATCTCTCATCGCATCGCTGCGCGATCCACGCCGCCGCACCTTGTCCGCCCGAGCTCAAGGAGCGGATGATCGACTGGTGGGGCCCGATCGTCTGGGAATATTACGCGGGCTCGGAGCGCAACGGCGCCACCTGCATCTCGACCGCTGACTGGCTGACGCACCGCGGCTCGGTCGGGCGCGCCTGCGTCGGCACCATCCATATCCTCGACGAAGCGCAGAACGAACTTGGCCCCCGCGAGATCGGTGACGTCTATTTCGACGGCCCGCAATTCGTTTATCACAATGATCCCGAGAAGACCGCGCGCTCGCGAAACGCCAAGGGCTGGTCGACCATCGGCGATGTCGGCTATCTCGATCACGACGGCTATCTCTATCTGACCGACCGCCGCTCGCACATGATCATCTCCGGCGGCGTCAATATCTATCCCGCCGAGATCGAGAACCGCCTGGCGCTGCATCCTGATGTCGCTGATGTCGCCGTGTTCGGAATTCCCAATCCGGAATATGGCGAGGAGGTCAAGGCGGTGGTGCAGCTCAGGGAGCCGTCGAAGGCATCATCGGCGCTTGCGGACGACCTGATGGCGTTCTGCCGGGACGGCCTGTCGCATGTCAAATGCCCACGCTCGATCGATTTCGAGGCCGAGCTGCCGCGGCAGGAGAACGGCAAGCTGTTCAAGCACGTGCTGAAGCAGCGCTATCTGCAGCCGGCCTGATCAGAGATCATCAACAACGAAGACAGGAAAAGAGCATGAAGAAGCTCATGGTGGCGACCTGTGCAATCGCATGGGCGGGGTTGTCGTTCTCCGCATTCGGGCAGGAGAAGAACTACGGACCGGGCGCGACTGATAGCGAGGTCAAGATCGGCCAGACCATGCCCTATAGCGGCCCGGCGTCGAGCTTCGCGGCGATCGGGCGTGCGATGACCGCTTACTTCCAGAAGGTGAATGCGGAAGGCGGCGTCAACGGCCGCAAGATCAACCTGGTCTCGCTCGACGACGGTTATAGCCCGCCCAAGGCGGTGGAGCAGACCCGGTCGAAAGCGAGGAGGTGCTGGCGATCGTCGGCACCTTCGGCTCGCCGACCAACTTCGCCACGCAGAAGTACCTGAATGCGAAGAAGGTGCCGGGCCTGTTCCTCGGCACCGGGGCCAACCGCGTCTCCGAGCCCGCGACCTATCCGTGGTCGATGGGCTGGCAGCCGAACAACCATGCCAAGGGCGTGATCTACGCCAAATATCTCCTCAAGGAGCGGCCGAATGCGAAAGTCGCGGTGCTGTTCCAGAACGACGATTTCGGCCGCGATCACCTCAAGGGCTTTCGTGACGGGCTTGGCGACAAGGCCGCCACGATGATCGTCAAGGAGCTCAGCTACGAGATCGCCGAGCCGACCATCGACTCGCAGATCCTGATCCTGAAGGCCACCGGCGCCGACGTGTTCCTCGACATTTCGACGCCGAAATTCTCCGCGCAGGCCATCAAGAAGATGGCGGAGACGAAATGGGATGCGCTGCATCTTCTCAGTGACGCCGCCGGCTCGATCTCCAGCACGCTGGTGCCGGCGGGGCTGGACAATTCCAAGGGCGTCATCACCGTCGCCTTCCGCAAGGACCCGAACGATGCGGCATGGGCCGACGATGCCGGCATGAAGGAATATCTCGCCTTCATGAAGCAATACATGCCCGAAGCCAACCCGTCCGAGACCTATCACGTGTTCGGCTATGCGACGGCGCAGACCTTCGTTCACGTCTTGAAGAATTGCGGCGACGACCTGACTCGCGAGAACCTGATGAAGCAGGCGACCAGCATCAAGGATCTCGTCCTCCCGATCATGCTTCCGGGCATCAAGCTCAACACCACCCCGACGCGCTACACGCCGATGAGCCAGGAACAATTGATGCAGTTCGACGGCGTGAAATGGAAGCCGGTCGGCGAGGTGATCGACGCGGAGAAGTGAGGCTTGCGACCACCTCTCCCCGCTCTTGCGGGGAGAGGTCGGAATTCAAGCAAAGCTTGAATTCCGGGTGAGGGGGCTCTCCACGCATGTATCTCTCGCCGTATTCGCGGAGACAGCCCCTCACCCCAACCCTCTCCCCGTAAGAACGGCTGTCCGATTCACACATCGCGGAGCGCCAGACTGGTACCAAATTTGATGCGCTGGAAGGCTTCGAGCCCCAGGCGCATCGTTTTCGGCCCGGGCTTGCCATAGTAGCCGTCCCATCCGCCCAGA
>NZ_JBVAPG010000202.1:0-12896 GCF_055413685.1 Bradyrhizobium sp. LeoA1Lang
GCATCCGCTCTTCCACGGTACAGGTCTCCTTCCACCCCATCGGCAAGGTCCTCCTTGCCGACCAGTTGACCTGTTACCCATGTCGCCGGTCTATTCTGTTACCCATGTAGCCGGTCAGGACCCACGCCACCTTCTCCCACAAGGGGAGAAGGAAAGAAATGCCGCGGGCTCCTTTGCGTAGTAGCACAACGAACTCTTGACCTCGGTCAACGGCCCCGGCTCCCGGTTGCGCTAACTGCTTCCGTGCGAAATCTGGTTGGAAGCGGGTCGATGCTCATCGATAGACGACAGATCTTCGGAACCGCGCTTGGGCTTGGCGCGGCGGCGATCATAGGCCCGTCGTCGCAGGCAGGAGCAGCAGCAATGACGTATGAGGAGGCGGCCGGCATCGTCAGAGCGCCGTTGCGGTCCACGCCGCGAAACCGAGAACTCGTGCGCTTTGCGAGCCTGGCAGCCAACAGCCACAACACGCAGCCCTGGACCTTCACCGCGGCTGCCGACAGAATCGTCATTGCGCCGGACTTCACGCGGAGATGCGCCGTGGTCGATCCGGACGACCACCATCTCTTCGTCAGCCTGGGATGCGCCGCGGAAAACCTCGTGCTGGCAGCCTCGATGCTTGGACTCAAGGCGAATGCGGTCGCCGAGGGCGACGAGATCGTGATCGATCTGGAAGCAGCCCCCTCCTCGCGCTCGCCGCTCGCCGAGGCGATCACGGTTCGCCAGAGCAGCCGCACGATCTATGATGGCAAGCCCGTTTCACCCGAGACGCTGCGCCTGCTGGAGAGCGCATGTCGGGAGCCCGGCGTCTCGACCATCATGATAAGCGACCGGGCCGGGATCGCAGACGTCGCCGATTACGTCGTTCAGGGCAACTCGGCACAGATGCGCGACAAGGCATTCATGGACGAACTGCGACGCTGGCTGCGCTTCAGCGAAGCCGACGCCATGGCGAGGATGGACGGACTGTTCTCGCGCTGCTCCGGAAATCCCGCGCTGCCCGCGTGGATTGCCCGACCGCTTCTCGGCTTCTTCCTGACCGAAGAGGGAGAGAACAAGAAGTACCGCGAGCAGATCGTAAGTTCAGCGGGTGTCGTCGTCCTTGCATCCGATGCCAGCGACAAGGCCCACTGGATCGCGGTCGGCCGCGCCTGCCAGCGTTTCGGACTGCAGGCGACCGCGCTCGGACTGAAATATGCGTTCGTCAATCAACCGGTCGAGGTGGCCGCGGTCCGCTCGCAATTCGCTGCGGTCATGGGGCTTGGCGAGCGGCGCCCGGACATCATCATGCGCTTTGGCACAGGCCCTGGTCTGCCGAACTCCCTGCGCCGGGCACCCGAACAGGTGATGCGCGAGGCGTCATAGAACGTAGGGTGGGCAAAGCGCAGCGTGCCCACCGTTTCTTGCACCGAACGTGGATGGTGGGCACGCTGCGCTTCGCCCACCCTACGGAAGAAAACCTACCTTCCCCACCGATCCTGCCAGATCTTTTCCCCGATCATGCAGCTCACGCGCGGCTCCTTTTCGGCCACCGGCACGATCTTGCGCTCCGGCGTGCGGCCGGCGACCTCCATCAGCAGCTTGGTGCGGATCGCTTCCTTGAATTTTTCACGCTCCTTGATCGTCACCACGAAAGAGCCGGGACCGCCGATCACGCAGTCCTCGTAATATTGATCGAGATTGTCGATATCCATGGTGGAATAGGACGGCTCCTTCACCATGATCGGCAGGCCGTTGATGACGATGCCCTTCTCCAGCGCCGCGTCGCGCGCGGTCGAGACCGGCGCGCCGTTGTTGTTGGGGCCGTCGCCGGAAATGTCGATCACGCGCCTGAGGCCGCGATACGGATCTTCGTCGAACAGCGGCACCGCGAAATTGATCGCACCCGAGATCGAGGTCCGCGACGCCCGGCGGATCGGCGTCTTCATGATCTCGGCGGCAACGGCATCGGCGGTTTCCGGGCCGTCGATCAGCCGCCAGGGGATGATGATCTTCTGATCAGAGGAAGCGGCCCATTCGAAATAGGTCACCGAGATCTTGCCGTTCGGACCGGCCTTCAGTGCCTGCAGGAATTCCTTCGATACGATTGCCTGCGCGTAGCCCTCGCGCTGGATCGCGAGTTCGTCCATGTCCATGGAATAGGAGACGTCGACGGCCAGTATCAGTTCGACATCGACGGTGGGGTTCGCGTCCTTCTCCGCCACCGGGCGGGTGCCCTGGTTGCCTGGCCCGGGCGCGGCGATGCCGGCCCCATCGCCGCCGACAAGCCAGCCTGCGACAAGCACAACCCCGATCGAGACATACCAGCGCATGAGCTGCCCTCCCGTCGAACGTCAACAATGGTGACACGCAAACTGCGCCGCGCAAAGGGCGAACATCATTTGTCCTTCACATTCAGGTTAGCCTTCCGTCCAAATCTAAAGCTTGGCCTTGTGCTTGCCCCGATTTTGGCGAGGTTTTGTCGTTTGCCCGCGATCGTCCCGCTCCTGCAAGGAGCCTGTGCAAAAACCGCCGGTTCCAGGATTGCCGGGAAGGCGATATTCTTTTCTGTTCGCAGAGCAGCAGGAAGTGCCGCGCCATGAGCGACACCGTCACCACCCCGAAAACCAAGGTCAAGACCAAGGTCGAACGGCCGCGCCTGCACAAGGTTATCCTGATCAACGACGATTACACGCCGCGCGAATTCGTCGTCACCGTGCTGAAGGCGGAATTCCGCATGACCGAGGACCAGGCCTTTAAGGTGATGCTCACCGCACACCAGCGCGGCGTCTGCGTGGTTGCGGTCTTCACCAAGGACGTCGCCGAGACAAAGGCGACACGCGCCACCGATGCCGGCCGCGCCAAGGGCTATCCGCTGTTGTTTACGACCGAGCCGGAGGAATAGCTTGCTGCCAGCCGCAGACGTAGCCCGGGTGGAGCGCAGCGCAACCCGGGAAATCCTCAGCGTGCTGAGAGAGCCCATCCCGGGTTGCGCTTCGCTCCACCCGGGCTACGAGAGAGTTTGCGACGCATCGCCCGCCAGGCCATAGACGCGCTGGGCCTTTGAGAAGCCTGCGATCGGAAATTCGCCGAGATCATCCCAGCCGCCGCGGCAGATGCCGGCGAAGCCTTCGGAGGCCACGACGGTGCGGCCAAGCCGGCCGGCGATCTTCTCCAGTCGTGCGGCAAGATTCACCGCAGGACCAATGCAGGTGAAGTCGAGCCGGTTGCCGCCGCCGATATTGCCATAGAGAATTGTTCCGACATGCAGCGCAACGCCGAAACGGAAACGCTCGACGACGTCGCCGACCGGATACTGCAGCGCCTCGACGCTGGTCCGCGTGTCCTGCGCGGCTTCCAACACATGCGAACAGACCTGTTGCGCATCCCCGACATACTCGTCGATCGGAAAAACCGCGAGCAGTCCATCGCCCATGTATTTCAGCACCTCGCCATCATGGGCGCGGATCGAGGCGACCTGGCAGTCGAAATAGCGGTTGAGCATGTCGACGACGGTCTCGGCCGGTAGCCGATCCGATAACGCGGTGAAGCCGCGCAGGTCCGACAGCCAGATCGCCGCGTGCATGGTCTCGCCATGCCCGCGCCTTATCTGACCATCGAGGATGCGCATGCCCGCGCGGTTGCCGACATAAGTGTCGAGCAGGGTCGCGGCGATGCGGCGAAGGCCGATCACCTCGATCAGGCGCGTCAGCGCCGGCAGGACCGATCGCAGTGCGGCGAGCTGCTCATCGGTGAAGCCGCCCGCCTGCTTGGTGGTCCAACTGGAAGCGTGTGTGAAGCCATCGATGAAGCGCAGCGGCATGGCCACATAATCGGTCACCCCTTCTGCGCGCATGTCGTCGAGGAAAGGAAAGCGCCGGCTCTCGGGATCGTCGGTGCGGCACCGCACCTCCTTGGCCTCGCCAAAGACAATCGCAAGCGGGCTCGCGATGAACTCCGGCGTTTGCCTGATGTCGAAGTCAACCGAGCGGATGACGACGGCCTCACCGGGCTTCCAGATGAAGTTGCGCCCATAGATTTCGGGATGCAGCGTCCGGATGAAGAATCCGACCCGCCACAGCGGGATGCCGGCTGCAACCAGGCGCCCGCACAGTTCGGAGATCATGTCGGTGACAACAGGGGTCGACCTAGCACCGTCGATCAGCCAGTCCGCGATCCCCCTGATGTCGATCTGCATCACGGCCTCTGTCTTGTCAGGTTCTATCCAACCTGTCCCCGGTGCCGCAGGAAATGATCGGCGAGCACGCAGGCCATCATTGCCTCGCCCACCGGCACGGCGCGAATGCCGACGCAGGGGTCGTGGCGGCCCTTGGTCATGATATCGGTGTCGGTGCCGCTGCGGTCCACGGTCAGCCGCGGCGACAGGATCGAGGAGGTCGGCTTCACCGCAAAACGTACCACCACCGGCTGGCCGGTGGAGATGCCGCCCAGGATGCCGCCGGCGTTGTTGGACAGGAAACGCACGCCGTTATTGCCGGTGCGCATCTCGTCGGCGTTCTCCTCGCCCGACAATTCGGCCGCGCCGAACCCGGCGCCGATCTCGACGCCCTTCACCGCATTGATGCTCATCATCGCGGCCGCCAGCTCGCTATCGAGCTTGGCGTAGATCGGCGCGCCGAGCCCGGGCGGCACGCCCTCGGCCACGACCTCGATCACCGCGCCAATCGATGAACCCTTCTTCCTGATGCCATCGAGATAGTCTTCGAAGAACGCCGCCTTGTCCTTGTCCGGGCAGAAGAACGGGTTGCAGCCAATCTCGTCCCAATCCCACTTGTCGCGATCGATCTTGTGCGGGCCCATCTGCACCAGCGCGCCGCGGATCTTGATCTCCGGCAGGACCTTTCGCGCGATCGCGCCGGCGGCGACGCGGGTCGCGGTCTCGCGCGCCGAGGAGCGGCCGCCACCGCGATAATCGCGCAGGCCGTATTTGGCCTCATAGGTGAAGTCGGCATGGCCGGGGCGGAACTTGTCCTTGATCTCGGAATAGTCCTTCGAGCGCTGATCGGTGTTCTCGATCAGGAGGCCGATCGGCGTGCCCGTCGTCACCTGCACGCCGGTCTCCGGATGGGCCATCACGCCGGACAGGATCTTCACCACATCCGGCTCCTGGCGCTGGGTGGTGAAGCGGGACTGCCCCGGCCGGCGGCGGTCGAGATCGCGCTGGATGTCCTCAACCGTCAGCGGGATCAGCGGCGGACAGCCGTCGACCACGCAGCCGATCGCGACCCCGTGGCTCTCGCCAAAGGTCGTGACCCGGAACAAATGGCCGAAGGTGTTATGGGACATTCGTCGCCTAACTCGTAAGTCAATACTGACTTGTCGTAACGCGTGGGGACACCACGGTCAAACGCGGCAGGCTGTCATTCCGGGGCGATGCAAAGCATCGAACCCGGAATGACCGCTCAATTACGAGCGCCTTAACTATACTTCACCAGCCCGCCGTCGCGAAACACATAGACGGCGCCCTGCTCGATGTAGAGGTCCGCGGCGCTATCAGGGGTTTCGATCCCGAGCGACACCATCAGGGCGCGGCAGGTGCCGCCATGGGCCACAGTGACGGTGTCGGCCAGGAGCGAGTCGTACCAGTCGCGCACCCGAAGCTGCACCGCGGCGTAGGTCTCCCCGCCCTCGGGCGCCATCGTCCACTTCGCGGTCTGGCGCTTGGCGTAGAGTTCGGGATCGGCGAGTCGCATCTCCGCCAGCGTCGAGCCTTCCCAGACACCGTAGCCGATCTCGCGCAACCGGTCGTCGAGCGAATAATCCCCGGGCGGCAATTCCAGCGCGCGACGCGCCAGCTCCATGGTCTGGCGCGCCCGTCCGAGCGGACTCGAAACGTAGGGCAGCGATGCCCTGTCATATCCGTCGCGCGTGAGCAGGTCGGCGAGCACATGGCCGGCATGGGACGCTTGCGCGCGCCCGCGATCGTTCAGCGGAATATCCAGGGTGCCCTGAAGCCGGCCTTCCGCGTTCCATGCCGTCTCGCCATGGCGGATGTAGTAGATTGTTGGCATTGCTATCGACGCGCAGCTATTCCTTGGCGAGCGAAATGTCAGGCGCATCGGGACGCTTCATGCCGACAATGTGATAGCCGGAATCGACGTGATGCACCTCGCCGGTGACGCCGCGCGAGAGATCGGACAACAGATAGAGCGCGCTGTCGCCGACCTCCTCGATCGTGACCGTGCGCCGCATCGGCGCGTTGTACTCGTTCCACTTCAGAATGTAGCGGAAATCGCCGATGCCGGAGGCCGCAAGCGTCTTGATCGGACCTGCCGAGATCGCGTTGACGCGGATGTTCTTCTCGCCGAGATCGGCGGCCAGATAGCGCACGCTCGCTTCCAGCGCCGCTTTCGCCACGCCCATCACGTTGTAATGCGGCATCCACTTCTCCGCGCCGTAGTAGGTGAGCGTGATGACCGAGCCGCCGTCGGTCATGAGCTTCTCGGCCCGCTGCGCGATCGCGGTGAGCGAGTAGCAACTGATCAGCATGGACTTGGAGAAATTCTCCGCCGTGGTCTCGATGTAACGGCCGTCGAGCTGGTCCTTGTCGGAGAAGGCGATCGCATGCACGACGAAATCGATCTTACCCCACTTCTCCCTAGCGACGTCGAACACCGCGTCGATGGTCGCAGCGTCAGTGACGTCGCAATGGCCGAGCAGCAGCGCGTTCAATTCCTTCGCCAAGGGCTCGACCCGCTTCTTCAGCGCATCGCCCTGCCAGGTGAGCGCAATCTCGGCGCCGGCGTCGTGGCAGGCTTTGGCGATCCCCCAGGCGATCGAGCGATTGTTGGCGACGCCAAGAATCACGCCGCGCTTGCCCTGCATCAGACCCGATTTCTGTGCCATCCGCTGTCCACTCCCGCGTTGGATTTGGTATTCGGAGGTACACCAGCGCTCCACCGCGGTACAGCCCCCTTCACGGCCATTTTGCCCGATCCTGTAGCCCGGGTGGAGCGAAACGCCACCCGGGGCTACAAATCGCTACAAGGAATAGCCAAGTCACTCAGGTGTTATGTTGAGTAGGCGTCCGAGCCGAAGCAGGATGAAGATTCCGGTGTCATGACCGCGTTCCGGCAGAGTGTTGAAGCCATGATCCCGGCACTGCGCCGCTACGCGCGGGCGCTCGCGCGCGATGCCGATATCGCCGACGACCTGGTGCAGGACACCTTGGTGCGGGCGCTGCGCTCGGAGCGGCTGTTCCTCGGCGGCGACGTCAGGAGCTGGCTCTATACGATCCTGACCAACCTCAACAAGAACCGCCGGCGCTCGCTGGCGCGGCGGCCGCAATTCATGCCGCTGCTGGACAACAATCCGGACGCCAGCGGCACGGAAGCCGAAGGCCGCGACATCGCCCGCGCGCTGGCGACGCTGGTGGAAGAGCAGCGCGCGGCGCTGCTCTTGGTGATGCTGGAAGGATTGAGTTACCGCGAGGTCGCCGACATCCAGGGCGTGCCGATCGGCACCGTGATGTCCCGGCTTGCGCGCGCTCGCGCCCACGTTAAAGCCTTCCTCGAGGGCGAACGGGCGACGGCGCTGAGGCGGGTGAAGTGATGGCAGGCGTTGTGCATGGCCATGACATCAGGTTGAGGCGATTTCTTTTCTTGAGAATTAGACAGAGACGACTGCGATGACCAACCCCAGGATTCCCGTCACCGAGGACGAGCTGCACGCCTATGTCGACAACGAATTGCCGGCGGAGCGCCGCGGCGATGTCGAGGCGTGGCTGGCAGCGCACCCTGATGACGCCGAGCGGGTGCGGTCGTGGCTCGCCATGGCCGACGTGCTGCATGCGCGCTACGATTCGGTCGCCGACGAGGCGGTGCCGAAGCGGCTCGAGATCGAGCAGCTCGTGCGTCAGCCGCGCAAGCTGGTCTATGGCGCCATTGCCGCGACGCTGCTGGCGTTCATTGCCGGCGGCGGCGTCGGCTGGATCGCGCATGGCGCGGCAGCCACGCCCTCGCCGCTGCAGAGCTTCACGCTCGATGCGATGGACGCGCACCGGCTCTATGTGGTCGAGGTCCGCCATCCGGTCGAGGTGCCCGGCGATGAGCGCGCCCATTTGCAGGCCTGGCTGACCAAGCGCTGCGGCTGGGACGTGCGCGCGCCGGATATGTCGGCGGCGGGATTGAAGCTGGTTGGCGGCCGGCTGCTGCCCGGCCCGACCGGGCGGCCGGCTTCCTTCCTGATGTATGAGAGCGCCTCCGGCGAGCGCTTCACGGTCTACGCCTCCAAGGCACAGGCCGAGACCACGCAGATGCGTTACGCCACGCACGGCAATGAAGGCGCGCTGTTCTGGGCCGACCGCGGCGTCGGCTATGTCGTCAGCGGCGGCAGCGACCGCAACCGCCTGACCCAGATCGCGCAAGCCGTCTACGACCAGATGGAAAGGACCGGCGGGTAGCTCGGAGCGGGAGCGCCCTTGTAGCCCGGGTGGAGCGCAGCGTAACCCGGGGATAGCCTCTCCGACCTGGGAACGGAGTCGCGCGCCGCGCTACCCTGCCCCGGGTTGCGCTGCGCTCCACCCGGGCTACAGGGGCTGCGTGCAGGTTAATCCGCTCGCTCTCCAAAGTTCCCACCATCCGCCTCACCAGATCCGCCCCAGTCGCGGGGCAATATTCCGGCACGAACATAGCGATGCAGCGAGGAGAACGGCCAATCGACCGCTGAGCCGACCAGCCGATGCTTGACCGGATTGAAATGGGTGTAATCGGCGCAGCGCTCGAAATCGCTTTCGTCGCGGATCGTGTGCTCCCAGAAGCGCTTCTGCCAAAGAGCGTATTCGCCGCGGTGGTCACGTGAGAGCGGGACGCCCGCGGCCGCGACGCTGCGGGTGAAGGCTGACTTGATTCGGCGCCATCGGTCCGAGAAATCCGCGTCCCCCTCAGGCAGGGTCATAATGGCATGCAGGTGATCGGGAAGAACAACCACGGCATCGAGAACAAACGGGCGCTCGTTGCGAGTCTTTCGGAACGCCGCGCGCAACAGCGAGGCATGGTCCACCAGTGCAGACGAGCTGCGATCATCCAGCGTCACGGTGAAGAAAAGGTCCCGCCAGGGAGGAAGTTGCGCCGATACCGGACCATGATCACGGACTTACACCAACGACCGCTCTTCTTGTAGCTTGTAGCGCAACCCGGGGCGAGTTCGCGTGGGGCAACTTAGCGGATCGTGCGCGGATCGACCGGCCCCGGATTGCGCTTCGCTTCATCCGGTCTACAGGGTCCTCTGCTGGGGCTGAGAAAAAAGGGCCACCTGCGACAGCAAGCGGCCCAAGTCTAGGGAGGAAACGCCCAAGGAGGGCTGCGACAGCGCAAAGCGCCATCGCACTACCTTATGTAGTTCGCGTACACGGATTCGAAAGACCGGATGATACCGGGTTTTGCGAAAACGCCCGCATTTCGCGGACGTTCGTGATGCAATAGCCACACTTGCTCGACGTCCCAATTCCGTCATCGAAAATCTGGAATAAGGACATCGGCGCGTCTCAGAATCGCACCGGATGTTCCCGCGTTATCGCGCAGCGCCCGATCCGCCGATCGGCGCTCGCGGCCTCGATTGGGGTTTGGTACTGCGCTGGTCCCCCTCTCGAGGCCGCACCCTCAGCCAAGATCGCTGCGGGGATTGTAAGGATGTTGGTCGCGCCACTTCTGCATCAATGCTTCCAGCTCCGCATCGTTCCCGTCGGGCAGGATAATGCGGGTGGTGGCATAGAGGTCGCCCGCGCCGCCCGACTTCGGCAGGCCCTTGCCCTTCAGCCTGAACGTGCGCCCGCTTGAGGTGTTCTTGGGGATCGACAATTCGACCGCGCCGCCAAGTGTCGGCACGCGGACCTTGCCGCCCAGCACCGCCTCGTACAGTGTGATCGGCAGCTCGATCCTGAGATCGTTGCCGTCGACCTTGAAGAAGGGATGCGGCGCGATCGTCACGGTGATCAGGAGATCGCCCGGGCGATGGCCGGGCGCCGTCTCGCCCTGCCCCTTCAGCCGGATCTGCTGGCCCGAGCTGACGCCGGCGGGAATCTTGACGTTGAGTTCCTTGCCGGTCGGCAGGCGGACGCGCTTCTCGGCGCCCTTCACTGCCTCCTCCAGCGACACCGTCATGGCGACGCTGAGGTCGAGGTCGAGCCCGACACCACCGGTGTCGAATTCAAATTGGGTGCCGCCGCTGCGCGCACGCGCACCGCCGCCGAACATGCTGTTGAGGATGTCCTCGAAGCCCGCGGCGCCGCCGCCCGTGCCGCCGCCGGGGCCGCTGCGGAACGTATAGGTTTCGAACCCGCCCGGACCAGCATGACCCCGCGCATCGCCACCGCCAAAGCCTCCACCGGGGAAGCCCTGGAAGCGCGGCTTGCCCTCGGCGTCGATCTCGCCGCGGTCAAATTGCTTGCGCTTCTCCTCGTCGCCGACGATTTCGTTGGCCGAGTTGATCTCGGCAAAACGCTCGGCAGCCTTCGGATCGTTCTTGTTGCTGTCGGGATGATGCTTCTTGGCGAGCTTGCGATAGGCGCTCTTGATCGCGGCACCGCTGGCGCCCCGCGGCACCCCCAGGACCTCATAGGGGTCGCGCATCCGTCACGTCTCCTTCACGGGAAATCAGACCTGAAATTTTCGGGCTTGTCGCCCACCTCGGTGTCATTTGGGGACGCAGTGGCATTTTTGCAACTGCTTTCAGCGATCAGGATCGCCAAGGTTTCAGATTATGGATCTCCCACCGCCCACGTCCGGTCCGGCAGCCGGCGCCCTGCAGCCAGCTTTCGGTCCGGCCGTTGACGTAGCTCGCCAGGAAATCCCGGCAGGTCCGTCCGTCCTCGGCGGCGTAAGCCTGGGACAGCGGCGTCACCGAGCCGCGCGCGCCGGTCTCGGGATTTTCCCAGGCCTGGCTGGAATCCTTGTCGCCCTTGGTCAGCACGTCGGAGGCGGCGTTGCGGGCAAAGGCGAGGTCGCTGTCGGTCGGCGCCGATGCCCTTACCTGGGTCGCCCCGAGCGCACCCGTCAAGTCCTTGTCGTCCAGCCGGGCGAAACTGTCGCCGCGCGACAGGGCGCAACCGCCGGCCCCGAGGCCGATTAGAACCAATGTCATCACCGTCCCCGCCGGGCGGATCGCCGATAGGCCAACGCGTCCCCATGCCCTATATAAGGACGTCCTATATAGGGCGAGTAACGCGCGCTCTGAGGCCGACGGACGCAACGCTGGACTCCTGACATGACAGACACGACCTCCATCAAACACCCTACACCGTTAACATCGGGTGATTTTACCGCCGCGGAAGAACCATTTGCGCTGTTCGCCGAATGGTTTGCCGAAGCAGCCAAGTCCGAGCCGAACGATCCCAACGCGATGGCGCTCGCAACCGTCGATCCCGACGGGCTGCCGGACGTGCGGATGGTACTGATGAAAGGCTATGACGCGGACGGCTTCGTGTTCTACAGCCACATCGCCAGCGCCAAGGGCCGCGAACTCGCCGCAAATCCTAAGGCCGCTTTACTATTCCACTGGAAATCGTTGCGCCGTCAGGTGCGCATCCGCGGCAACGTGTCGCAGGTGAGCGACGCCGAGGCCGACGACTATTTCGCGACGCGCCCGAAGCAGGCGCAGCTCGGCGCCTGGGCCAGCAAGCAGTCGCAGCCATTGGAGAGCCGCTTCGCCTTCGAGCAGGCGATCGCGAAAGCCGCCGCGAAATATGTGATCGGCGAGGTGCCGCGCCCGCAAGGCTGGAGCGGCTGGCGCATCACGCCTGTCAGCATCGAGTTCTGGCACGACCGTCCCTACCGCCTGCACGACCGCATCGAATTCCGCCGCGAGGGCCCAAGCCAGGCCTGGTCCAAAGTAAGGCTTTATCCGTAAAACTCAGACCGTCATGGCCGGGCTTGTCCCGGCCATCCACGTCTCAGTTTCGAGCCAGTCCGAACACGTGGATGCCCGGCACAAGGCCGGGCATGACGAAGAACGAGAGAGCCGTCCAATGCCGAACACATCGAACGCGCCGCGGCGCACGCTACTCCTGACCGGCGCCAGCCGCGGCATCGGCCATGCTACCGCGATCCGCTTCTCCTCGGCCGGCTGGCGCGTCATCACCTGCTCGCGGCACGCCTTTCCGGAAGTTTGCCCCTGGGGCGCCGGACCTGAGGATCACATCGAGGTCGATTTCGGCGACCATGACGACACCGTGCGCGCGATCTCGGAAATCCGCAGGCGGCTGGAGAACGACGAGCTGCACGCGCTCGTCAACAATGCCGCGATCTCGCCCAAGGGGTCGGGCGGCACGCGGCTCGGTACCATGGACACCGATATCGACACCTGGCTGCATGTCTTCCGCGTCAACTTCTTCGCGCCGATCATGCTGGCGCGCGGGCTGATCAACGAATTGAAGACCGCCAAGGGTGCGGTGGTGAACGTCACTTCGATCGCGGGCTCCCGCGTGCATCCTTTCGCGGGCGCGGCCTATGCCACATCGAAAGCGGCGCTCGCGGCGCTGACGCGCGAGATGGCGTCCGATTTCGGCCGCGTCGGCATCCGTGTCAACTCGATCGCGCCGGGCGAGATCGACACCTCGATCCTGTCGCCGGGCACCGAGAAGATCGTCGAGCAGCAGATCCCGATGCATCGCCTGGGCACGCCCGACGAAGTCGCCAAGATCATCTATGTCCTGTGCACGGAAACCAGTTCCTACGTGAACGGCGCCGAAATCCACATCAATGGTGGCCAGCACGTCTAGGATTGGCGATCGCTGAGTGAGGGTTCTCTCCGGACATACCGTCGCCGTGGAGACAACCCCTTGTATCTGCACGGGCATGATTTGTGCGATGGAAGCGATTTAGCGTCTTGGCCGGTGGCCACCGGCCAAGACGCGTGGCGAAGTCGCCCGTTACCCCTCCGGCCACAACCGTGGATGAGCT
>NZ_JBVAPG010000203.1:0-12683 GCF_055413685.1 Bradyrhizobium sp. LeoA1Lang
CGACGACGGCGCTCGGCTTTTCACCTTCGCGCACTCGCTCCAACGCCATCATGCGGATTTCTTCCAGGGTTCGATGGTCAAGTTGTCGGCCGTCGCGTTTCATGCCGATAGCATACACCAACGCCGCCACGATGTCGCCTATATTTCTGACGTATGAGTAAGCGCTATCGCAAGCTCATCTCGATGATCCAAGAACCAGCCGACAGTTTTGGCTTCTTGACCCTTGTTAGCATCGTTGCAGCCCCCGAGAGCCGCGGCGACGGTGAGGAGAACAATGGCAAGCCTCGTCTTCATTGCAGGGCCGCCCTCATTTCATCGACCAGTTGTCGCCGTCTCTCCCGCTCTCGCTGGCCATCCATGTCAGTGCGGGCCTGCTGGATCATCGCCAGCCCCTGCATACGGAGCACGTCGTTCTGCAGGAGCGCCTGTTCGGCCTGCAGCCGCGCTGAGAGATCGAGGACCTCCTTGGCGTCGGTCGCTGAGCTGATACGAGCCCTGAGCTCCTCAAGCGCATCGATGCGCTGCGAGGCCGTATCGTACACCGCCTGGCCCATGGAGTGCTTCGCGCCCGTCTGCCGGGCGATCCGGTCGAGCTCGCTCTGGTAGTACGAGTTGCCGCTGTTGCCGGCATACGCGCGGTTCTGCGAAAGATAGTGGTTGATGGCGTCGGCGAAGTTGCCGCCACCCTGCCCCGTGATGAGACGTTCGATGTCCGAGAACTGCTGGGGCAAGACTTTCCGGAACTGTGGCGTGTTCAGGAGCGCGCCGATGTCGTTAGCGTTTGTCCGCTTATTGAAGCTGTCATAGAGCTGCTTGGCCTGGCTCAATTGATCCTGCGCGACCTTGAGCTGCGACGTCAGGGTGTCGACCTGCTTCTTCAGCTCCGTCAATTGCTCGAGCTGCCGCGCATATACGCTCGGATCGAATACGATCTCAGCCCTGGCGGGTGAGACTACCAGCAGGGTGATGCTGGACAGGCAGGCTAGAACTGTCGGCATAGGCTGGGGTATCATTGTGCTTTCCTCCGCTCCGCGTGAAATACCGGCAACCATTGCGCGGGGTCGTCGCCGACCTGCTTGCGAATGCGGTCGACCAGCTCGACGGTTTCCGTGCGTCCCGACAGGACGGCGAGCGCATCGTCGAAACCGCCGAGATCGAGTTCGGCCACCACTGAGTTGTGGCCTTGCTTGACCAGGAACCGCCGGCTTTCCGGAGCGAGCTCCTCCTTGATCAGACGGAATTCCGTGTCGGTCAGATGGAAGCCGTCGACATAATCGGTGCGCGTCCCCCGCGCGTTCGGCAGAAAGATCTGAGTCGGGCATTGTTCGACAATGGTATGCGCGATCGGCGAGGCCAGCGCGTCGCGTGGCGACTGCGTGCCGAACACCATGACGCCATTCTGCTTGCGGATGGTTTTCAGCTTGTTATTGGCGAGGTCGCGAAAGGCCTCATCTCCAAGCGCCTTCCAGAACTCGTCGATGTCGATGATGAGGCGCCTGCCGTCGATCAGCCGCTCCACGCGATGGAACAGGTACATCATCAGCGGCGTGCGCACCGTGGGATGATCCAGGAGATCGGTCATGTCAAAACCAATGAACCGGGCGTCGAGGCCGATGGCGTCATGATCGCCATCGAGCACCCAGCCGAACGGACCGCCCCGGCACCATCGCTCGAGCCGCGCACCAATGCCCTCGCGATCTTGCTGGCCGAGAAACGCCCGCAACGTCCCGAACGATCGCTCCGACTGGCGCAGTTGACCGAGCGCTCGCAATCCCGAGTCGATGCGCTCCTCCTCGATCACGGTCAGCGGGCGGTCGTCCGGCGTGACGAGTTTGCGGACAAGTTCGCCCAGGAAGGAAAGATTTGCTGGCGTCAGCTCCAGAGCCTTGAGCGGCGCGCACCCGGTCGGGGCGCCGTTGTGGAGCGTCAGATAGGTGCCACCGGCAGCGCGCACGAAAATCTCGGCGCCACGGTCCTTGTCGAAGAAGACATAGGACGCACCTAACCGCTCGGCCTGCGACAGCAGGAAGTTCTGCACGACGGTTTTGCCGGACCCCGAGGGGCCACAGATGAAAGTGTTGCCGAGGTCGCCATGATGAAAAGAGAAATAGAAGGGCGAGCCGGACGCCGTCTTGAGCATCGCCACCGCCGGTCCCCAATGGTTGCCGGCAGGACGCCCGGTAGGATAGGTGTGGAACGGCGAGAATGCCGCGAAATTCCGCGAGTTGATTGCACCAGTGCGAGCCCGATATTTGAATAACCCCGGGAGCTGGGCCCAATAGGCTGCTTCAAGTCCAAGGTCTTCTCGTGCGACCACCGCACCCGCATCGGCCAGGGAGCGCCGTGCCATGCTCATGTGATCCTGCAGCTGCGCAGGCGTATCGGCGTAGACCAGGAGTGAGAGGTGATGGTCTCCGAGCACGAACCGGTTGGATTCGAGATCGTCGAGCGCGTCAGAGAGCTCGTCGATCTGTGAGGCGGCCGGATCCTGGGCCGAAACCAACTGGTTCTGCTTGCGCGTCAGGACCGCCTTGGCGTCAGCCTTCGCCAAGAACGCGAACGATTGTGTGACGATCAGCTCAAATGGCGCGGAAAGCAGCGCGTTCAACAGGCCAGGCCGGGTGGACGCTGGATATTCCTTGAGTCCAAACATGCCGGCGAACCGCGACCCGCCGGGCCTGCGAATCTCGAGGACTTCGCGGCCGAAGATGATGCGGTTTGAATAGAGCGCAGGGCCGATCGGCCCTTGCGGCAAGGGCATCGGCATCCATTCCCCGGAGGCGAGCGTATGGAGCAGCTCCATCGGTTCTGAGAAGGTGATGCCGTCGCGCTCAACCAAGCCGACCGCACGGGCGCCGTAGCGGTCGAGTGCCGCGACGATGTCTCGCGTTGCATCGTCAAGCCGCTTCAGGCCCGCGCTGTCCACCTCGACGGCACGCTTCCCGGTGCTTCGGCCAAGCCGCCGAAAGAATGCGGCCGCCGTATCCGTCGCCGCACGCCCCGGATGACAAACCAGGGTCAGATAGAGGTCGTTGCGAAACAGCGCTTCCATGCGAAGCTGCTCGCGGTATTGTTTGTCAAGTTCGGCGGCAAAGGTCGATCGGAAGGTCCCGTCGGGGTAGACCGACGTCCGGCGGCGCACCAGATGGGTCCAGAGCGCCAGCTGCGGATCTGCAACATTGCGCAGCGTGAGATTGAGCTTGCCATGAAGATCGTTCAGGTCCGAGGTCTCGGCCGTCTCGAACGAGATGCCATCGATCCGGATCACCGTCAGCAGGGCGCGCGTTGTAAGACTGATCACCGTCTGAGTGACATGCCGGCCGAACGGCAAATAGACGTCGGGTTCGATCTCCCGGGTTTTAAGCGCCGCGTTACGCATAACGGACGTCCCTTGCTCGATATCGCCGGACGAGTTTGAGCGGCGTGCAGGACGATCCACCCCAGAAGATGGCATTGCGCGCGCGCCCGCGGGTTTCGATCCAGGCGAGCAGAATCCCGAACATGTTGGGGTCGTGGCGGAAAACATCACGTTGAGCGCCATCGCTTCCATCGTGACGCCGGCGATCATGGCGGGACGCGTGCAGGCGAGGAACAAGGTGTCCTCCGTGAGACGCGCGGTCTCGGTCATCAACGACCTCCGGTCAAGGTCGAGACCACCTCGGAGGCGCCGAACGTGATGGCGACCCCAAGCACGACGTAGGCGGCCTTGCGTAGATCGAGGTAGCCGAACATCCAGGCGATGCCGACGATGATGACCGCCAGCGTCGCGAGCAGGCGAGCGACATTACCGGTCAACATATTGACGATGTTCTGCAGCACGCCTTCGATGTTGGCGGTCTGTGCCAGCGCCGGCTCAACCAAGGCGATGCTGAGAACGGCCCCCATGCAAAGGAGGGCAGCGGAATGTTTAAGAGAGGAAGTCATGACACGGCTCCGATTGGCAATGCAGCCGGACCGATCCGAACCGCGATATTGAGTTGAGAGGGAAAATGACGGTCGTCATCGTTCATAGACGAAGGCAGACGTGCCTGTTCCTGAACGATAGACGTCCCAGCGCGGGTGTTCGCTGGCAGAGGGTGCAGGTGCTTTGATTGTCGTATCGCCAGTCGGGCGGTCACGACCGGCCGACGTTGCCGGTTGGACCCGAGGCTCGGCGGATTGGCTGGGAGCGTTGGACGCGAAACTTGCGACAACGCGGGCAATCGCCTGGTCGCTGTCGGTGCTCTTCACGTTCGCTGTTTGCAGTCGTGCGCCAAACAGTCTGCCAAGGCCAGCGAGGTGCTGGCACGCGTCGAAGGTCGTGGTAGCCGTCAGCCCGGCCTTCCTAGTTTCCTCGGCATCAAGTTGAGCGAGACCCGCCCGGACCTGCTGGCCGGCGGCGATGGCCTCGGTCGTAAGCTGGATGGCTTCATCACGGTCACTTGCCTGAATCGGAATTGGTTTGCGGCCTTGAACCGTGATGAGCAGCGGCTCGAACGAGCTCGCCTGCCGCACAATCTCGGTCAGCGGCCGGACCATTGCCATCGGTGCGCATCGTTCGACCAGAGCCGCAAATGCAGCAGGATCCATGGTTGAGAACCTTCTTGTCAGGAGCTGAATACGTTCGCTGCTATGCCGCGAGCGTCAGGCTTGGCAGTGCTTCAATTGCACGCCCTGAAATCTTCCCGGCCGTCCTGATCGAGCCGAGTGCGTCGCTGGTGACCGGCAATAATCCAGCCACCGCTTTGGTCGTCCCGATTTGGCGGGGCGTTCCAAGGCGATCGAGATGCCATCCGGCCCGCCGCAGGATGCGTTCCATGCGCAGATCAGTGACCGTTGCGATGGCCTGAAGGTCGTGCTGCTGGCCCCATTCGATCATTGCCGCAAACAGCAGGAACGTCGCATTGCGCAGGCCATTCTCCGCTGTCGCCGTCACGCTGTTGGTGTCAACACAAAAGCGCGAGCTCTCCCAGATCCTGGCAGACTTCGGCGCAGCGCTGCCATCAAGCAACACCGGGAACGTATCCGCGAGCATGTTGCGCCCAGTGGTGGGCAGCAGGCGAACGCAACCAACCACATCGCTCTGCTCAAGCGCCAGGAGATAAGTCGGCTTGAATGTGTCGTACTTATCGATCTCCAATCCGTCGGAGACAGAAACGTCCCAGTCGAGCCGTTCCTTGAATACGCGCCCACGCAGGCGATGCATTCCCATTGTCAGTTCGGAGTCGTGCAGGAGCGCCGGCCGGCTGCGCACAATGACTTTCATTCTTAACCTCATGCTTACGAATCACAGCGTCGAGATCAAGAAAGCAGGCGCGGTCACGGCCTTGCGCTGTCAGTTCTGACAGGGCGATTTGGAATTGTTCTTGCCGCCGGAATTG
The DNA here is from genome assembly GCF_055413685.1 of Bradyrhizobium sp. LeoA1Lang. Lineage (NCBI taxonomy): Bacteria > Pseudomonadati > Pseudomonadota > Alphaproteobacteria > Hyphomicrobiales > Nitrobacteraceae > Bradyrhizobium > Bradyrhizobium sp. LeoA1Lang. The sequence goes on from NZ_JBVAPG010000203.1 coordinate 5,361, forward strand.
TTTTTGCCGCAAAGCGGCCGCAACACCGCAATACATCGCCCGCACGTGGAGCGCGAATCATGGAACTCTCTCGCGTTTTAAGCACTAGGAAGTGACAGAAGTGGCGCAATGAAAGATGTCAAAAGAGCGTGCAATGAATTTGTCGATTGTCTTCACTCTGCTCATGCGGAAGAGGATTTTCGGCGTGTCGCGGAACGAACTGCGCATGCATTGGGATTCCGGTGGTTCGCTTATTTTGGTCAGCGCGCGAATGGCCCCAACCTGATCTCATCCTATCCGAAGAGTTGGACCAGCCACTATTTTCGGGAAGGATACGATAAGATCGATCCCGTTCTTCAGGAGCCGCGAAACACAAGTCGGATGTTCCTGTGGGATGGACGTGAGGCGCGAAGCGCAAAGTCAGCGAAAGAGCGCCGTCTGTTTGACGATGCGCTCAGCTTCAAAATCAGGGCCGGCCTGACCATTCGCATCCCCTCGAGTCAAAACCAATTCGCGGCGTTCACGCTGGCGGTGGACGATCGCAGCCTCGGACTCGATCGTTTCATCGAGAGCTCGCAAGACATGTTGAAAATGGTGGGTCTCACCTACCATGCACATGTGAGCGCCAAAATCGGTCGCACCTCGGCGGGCGGCGGGATTGGCAGCCCGCTAACACAGCGTGAGCGGCAGTGTCTCGCGTGGATCTCTGATGGCAAGACAATGCAGGATATTGCGGAGCTTCTTGATGTCACGCCGCGAGGCGTGAAGTTTCATCTGGACAATGCCAGGCGAAATCTTGCTGCGTTAACCCTCCCGCACGCTGTGGCCCTCGCACTTCGGCAGGGATTGCTCCCATAGTGCGCGGCAGGCTCCTGAGCTTCTCCAGCGTTGAGCGGGACAGATTATCAGGCGTGATGTCGGCGATGACCGCCGACAAATCGCGCAGTCCACCCTGCCCGTCGATGAATCCCGGCTTCTCAGAACCGCGATTCCCGTATCGAAAAGCTTCATGTGGGATTCCTTTCAACTTGTCGTAGGCGGCGATTCCTACGCGAACCGGGCGGAAACCGTCCCGAGACCCGCGATGTTCGCCTCGAAGGCGTCGCCCGGATTGACCGGCACCATCGAGCCGAGCGCTCCGGAGAGCACGATGTCGCCAGCGCGAAGCGGACGCTTCCGGCGCGCCAGTTCGCCGGCCAACCAAGCCATCGCATTGAGGGGATTGCCGAGGCACGCCGCGCCAGTCCCCTTCGAGACGACCTCTTGCTGCCTCGTCATCTGCATCTGCAGGGCGCGGAGGTCCAAGCCGTCCAGGCGGCGGACGGGACCGCCCAGGACGAACAGTCCCGAGGAGGCGTTGTCGGCGACGGTGTCGACGATGCCGATATCCCAATTGGTGATCCGGCTGCCGACGATCTCGAGAGCGGGCATCGCATACGCGACGGCGCGCAGTACGTCGGCGACGGTCGGAGCTTCGACGTCGACGTCGCGATCGAGCAGGAATGCCACCTCTGCCTCGATCTTCGGCTGCAGCACGCGACCGGCGGCGACGGGCTCGTCCTCGGCGACCATCATGTCGGCGAATAGGACGCCGAAGTCGGGCCGATCGACGCCGAGTTGCTTCTGCACGGCGCGGGAGGTCAGCCCGATCTTGCTTCCGACCAGGCGACGACCCTCCGCCTGCCAGTACACCGTGTTCTCTTGCTGTATGGCGTAGGCGGCATCGACGTCGAGCTCGGCCAAATGCGGCCGGATCGGGGTAATCGGCGTGCCGGTGTAGGCCGCGCGGATCTGGGTGGCGAGTTCGCCATGTTTGGTTTGTTGGTTCATCTGCAGAATCCTATTTGCCTGTCCGGAGGAATTCGATGTGGAGGTGGTTGAATTGCTCCGCATCCTCGAACTGGGGCCAGTGGCCACAGCGGTTCATAACAACGAATTTCGAACTTGGGATCATGTCGGCGATCTGCTTGCCTTCTTCCGGCGTCGCGGTCGGGTCGTGCGACGTCCAGACGACCATTGTCGGCGCCTTGATCGAACGGTACTGCTCGGCGGTGATCATGTTGGGCCGCCGGATCTCCATCTCCTGCAGGCACATGATCCGTTTCATGGTGTCGGTGAACGCCGGCTGGGCGTAGATCGCCCTGCGCGTCTCGATCAGGTCGTCCGAAACCATGGACTTGTCGCACATCAGAAATTCGAGGCGCGTTTTGATACGTTCCCAGGAAGGATCCGACGCGGCTTGGTTGGAAAGGCTCTTTAGCCATTCCATGACCTGTGGATGTGCCGTCCAACCGCCGGCGGTGTTGAGAACGAGCTTCTCGACCGCGGCGGGACGATTCACGGCGAGATAGGTCGCGACCCAGCCGCCGAGCGATTCGCCGCTGATCATCGCCTTGTCTCTGCCGAGGGTCTTGAGAACCGCGAGCACGTGGTCGGCGTAGTCCTTCACGTGGTAGTCGATCGCGGGCTTGTCGGTCCAACCGTGGCCGAGCATGTCGATGGCGACGAACCAGAAATGATCGGCATGCGGTCCGAAGTTTCTGGAGTACGCCTCGGCGTGGCCGCCGACGCCGTGCAGCGCCAGGACAAGCGGCTTGGACGGGTCGCCGGACTCGATGCAGCGGGTCCGGATTGCACCTGCGTCGATATAGTGTTGCTTGAAGGAAACGCCTCTCAAATCGGCCCAGACGCTCGAAAAGTTTGCAGGTCTCGTGTCACTCATGACTGTGTCTCGCTGGCTTGTTGTCAGACGAACAGCGGCGTGCCGCTGGGTTGGGATGGTTCGGACGGCTTCTCGCGCGGAAGGGCAGCAAGGCTCGGAAGGTCGAGAACGGCGCGGATTGCCGCGCCGAGCTTCTCCTCGGCATCCCCGGGGTCCGGCGTTCCTTCCTTGTCGCGCCAGGCCACCACTCCGTCCGGTCGCACAAGCAGCGCGCCGGCTTCCTCGATCTCGCGGATGCGCTGCCACTCGCAGTACAGGTCCTGCGCTTCGGGCGAGCCGGTCACGACGATCCGCAGGAACGGCAGATCGAGGCGGCGAACCGCTTCCCTCCAGGCCGTGCCGGCGAGGCCGGTCACGACGGTGAAGAGACCTTTCCCGGTGATGTCCAGCGTCGACATGCGTGTACCGTCCGGGCCGACGAGCCATGCGTGCGGAATCTTGGCCCCCGGTCGCGTCGTCGGCTGATTGTAGAGGTCGCGGTCGCGTCGCCATTCTTCCGGCTTCGCCCCCTCGTCCGGAACGACGGCCGAGGATTCGTACCGCTGGTTCATCTCGACGCCTTGGGCGTTGAACTCGGTCTGCTTGAGATCGAGCGCGGCCTGCGCTGCCTTGCGGGCGGCGACGCCCTCCGGACCTGGATCGCGGAAGCGTACTATCCCGGCGGCCACCGGATTCTCGGCGCCCTGCACGCGGAAACAGGCGTTCAGCGGAGCGTAGTCGAGGCGCGACTGGTTGGCGCGCTGCACGACCTGCTTGCCGACAGGAGCCCTCTCCTGCGAATAGCTTTCCAGGAGCTTCGGTCCAGCCCAGCCCTTGACTGCGTAGGCGAGCTTCCAACCGAGGTTGTGACCGTCCTGCACGCACGTGTTGTTACCCAGACCGCTCGACGGCGGATGGCGATGGACGGCGTCGCCTCCGCAAAAAACGCGACCCTTCGAATACTGCGTCACGTACGCTTGGTTGATGTACCAGACCGACGTCCTGACGATGTCGGGTTGGATCGCCGGATCGCCGATCAAAATCCTGATCTTTTCGCGCACATTGCTCTCGGAAAGATCGGGCTCCCCCTTGTTGATGTCGAACCCCCAGCCGGCAATCCATTGCGTCCACGGCCGCACGGCGCGGAGAAGGCCCATGCCGATCTCGCCGAAGCTCGTGTCCGGTGTGACGATCCAGTTCAGGATGCTGGGACGATGCTTGCTGTATTTGGAGAGGTCGGCGTTGAAGATCGTGTAGACGGTGCCCGCACGCGCCATGCGGCCTTCGATCGGGAGTTCAAGATGATCGACCACGGACGATCTCGCGCCATCGGCACCAACCATGTAGCGCGCTCGGAAAGTGAACTCCCGTCCCTCCAACCGGTCGCGCAGCGTTGCGGTGACGCCGTCGGAATCCTGCTCGTGACGGACGTATTCGGTGTTGAACGCAAACGTCGCGCCCTTCTCGGCCGCCTTCTGGAACAGGATCGGCTCAAGCAGAGGCTGGATGATATCCACCATGCCGCAGGGATTTGCGCGCAAGTAGTCGCCTCGGCGGTCGTCCCCGGTTCCCCACGTCCGCATCCGGATCAGTTCAGGTCCGGCGAGGCTGGTGGTGAACGTCGTGTCTCCCATCAGCTCCCACGGGCTCGCGTACCGTGCCACGTCTTCCGAGATGCCGAGGTCCCGGAAGACTTCGTTGGCGCGTTGGTTCGTGATGTGAGCGCGGGGGCTATCGGCCATCCAATTGCCGCGCGACACGATGTGGCAACGCACGCCGGAATTCGCGAGCGCCAGGGCAGTCGTCGAGCCGGTCGGGCCGGCTCCGATGATGAGTACGTCTGTTTCGTATGACATGCCTTCGTTGACGAAGTGATCGAGCACTCTCGCCACCTCGTCGCATTCTCTTGCGGGCCATCAGCATTTTCATAGATTCGTCGTGCGCTTGATCGATTCGACCCACCGGCGCAACTGCAAGATGCGTGCCTTATGTTTTAGATATCCTTGTCTGCAAAACCGTTTCTTAAACGGTAGATCGCATGTCCGAGTCAGGCCTAGTCACCAAGTAATTAGCGGAGACGATTCTGGTCGACGGCAAAGGCCTTCCACACACGACCGAAGCTCATATGGATGTTGAGGCCCAGGTCATTGGTCGAGACGATTTCAAAGCGCTGCGAGCTCACCGGAAATTCGAGGACGCGCTCTTGCGCCTCGTTTGCGGTCAAATGCGCCTGGCGTGCGATTACATCGCAGACTCGCTGCTGGACTCATGTGCCGCGCGCATTGCGACACGGCTGTTGGAATGCGCACGTCAGAATGCAAGCGGGCGCCGCCATCTTGAGCTTCCACAGGAAGAGATCGGGCTGATGGTCGGTGCAACGCGGCAATCCGTCAATCAGGTCCTGAGAGAGTTTCAGCATGACGGAATCGTGCATCTCTCCTACGGCAAAGGTGTTGTTGATGACTTCGGCGCATTGGAGCGTCGATCAATTTAACAAACAACCAATCGATATTGCTCCGCAGCCTGGCGGACAGAGCCGACCCCTTCATCAAGCGGCGACTGCTGGATCTTGCCTCCCCGGTATGAACAGCGGCAGGGCAAAAGCAAGCCGCTGCCGACGGTGGCGCTCGTATGGCCTGGTGACTCACGTCGGCGAGACGGCGGTGAATCCTCGAGCGTAAACACCGCGACGGCGGGCTTGCGGATCGCAAAGGCTGGCGCCGCAACCACGGGCGGGAGAAGCCCCTCAAACCTCTCTCCCGTCTCGGGAAGCTCGGCCGAAACGCGCGGCCTCTCGGCATGGACCTCAGCACCGACATGGTGCGCGACCAGGCGCACGATCCGCTCGCCGTCGGCGGCGGACATCGTCCGTCCGCTATCCTCCAGGCCGCCCGACAGCCGGTCGATCCAGAGCCGACCATCGGGGTTGAGCATCACCTCGACGATCGAGGGGTCTTCAAGGAACGTCGCTATCGCTGGACCAAGCGCGGTGCGCAGCATGCGCGCACCGCGCGAGAAGGCCTCCGAATGGATTGAAGTGACCGCCACGATCGTCCCCCGTCGAACGCCAATCGCAGCAAGCGATCAACGGGGATGGATAGAAAAGGCAGGAAATGGGTTAGTTCAACAATTATCCAGACGTCGTAGGAGTCCGGCGTAGAGCGGAGAAAAAAAACTTGCTGTATCGAAAGTGTGCCGATCGGATCCCGACCACAAATCTTTGCAATAGCTGCGTCATTAAGATGTGGCTGCGCAGTCCCTAGTGTTCTGAACCAGAAATTCGCGACATTACGATGCCTGGGCTTGGGCATTGTATCGGCAGAAGCGTTCGATCGAAGCGAGGATATCGTCGGCGGACTTGGTCCATTTGAATGGCCTGGGATCAGCATTGTGATGGGTGATGAAGTCCATAATGTCTGCACGCAGAGCCTGGACGCTGCGATAGATACCGCGCCGGATCTTCTTGTCGGTGATGAGCGCGAAGAAGCGCTCGACCTGATTGAGCCAGGACGAACTGGTGGGGGTGAGATGGACATGCCAGCGCGGCCGTTTGGCGAGCCAGTTGCGGATCAGTGGGCCTTGTGCGTAGCGTAGTTGATGGGGTGGACGCCCCCTGACGGCATCGCTGTGCCAAATTGGTGTCGGTGATCATCACTTGAACGGAGGCGTCCATGTCGGAAGTTAACACAATCGGGTTGGATCTGGCGAAGAATGTGTTCCATGTGCATGGCGGGGATGCGTCGGGAAGTGTGCTGTTCAGGAAGAAGCTTCGCCGCGATCAGGTGCTTGGGTTCCTTGCCACGCAACCGACCTGCACGGTTGCCATGGAGGCATGTGCCGGCGGCCATTACTGGGCGCGGGAGATTGCGAAACTGGGACATGCTGTCCGGCTGATCGCTCCAGGTTACGTCAAGCCTTTCGTGAAGCGGCAAAAGAACGATGCCGCTGACGCCGAAGCGATCTGCGAAGCAGCCCAGCGGCCGACCATGCGGTTCGTGGCCGTGAAGAGCGAAGAGCAACAAGCTGCGGTCATGGTGTTTCGCGTTCGTGACCTTGTGGTGTGCCAGCGGACCCAGACCATCAATGCGATACGTGGGCATCTTGCTGAATTCGGACTGGTGGCCGCGCAGGGTCTCTTCCATGTGACCAAGCCTGTCGCGGCGATTGAGAAGGATTCCACCATCCCCGAAGCTGCCCGCCCAATCCTGTTTCTGCTCGTTGAGCAGCTCCGGTCGCTGGACTCGAGAGTGGCCGTGCTTGATCGCGAGATCGCCCGGCGCGCCAGAGAGGATGTGGAAGCGCGGTGCTTGATGACCATTCCCGGTATAGGACCGATCACCGCGACAGCACTTGCCGCATTGGCCCCATCTGCTCAGACCTTCAAGAGAGGTCGCGATTTTGCGGCATGGCTCGGCCTCACGCCGCTGCAACGCTGCAACGCTCCTCAGGCGGCAAGCAGAAGCTCGGGGAGACATCCCGGATGGGCGAACGAACCTTGCGTCGCCTGCTGATCATCGGTGAGCGTCATCCGGCGACCACGCACTGAGGGCTGATCTGGTCGGCTAGGAAGATCTCGTGGATTGTTTCGTCACGAGGTCACCATGTCAAAAGATAGTTGTAAGGATGGCGATAAGGATAGGCAT
>NZ_JBVAPG010000204.1:0-12599 GCF_055413685.1 Bradyrhizobium sp. LeoA1Lang
AAGCATGAAATTCCGCGCGGCGACTGGGAAATGACATCACGCGATGAAGTCAATAACCGCGCGTTATGATGGCCGTTCGCCTTCCGCATCGGACTCGCGTGCACTCGAGGCCGACTGCTTTTGGCCCGAGGGCGAAGTCCGGATGAGCTCTAAAACGGTCTGCTTATCGGGGTAGACCGGAAATGCTCGGCCGACTTCTCGAACGGCGCTTTTGACCCATTCCGGACTTCAGGCCCCAAGAACTCCTTCCGGAACGGCAGGCTACCGTTCACGATGTCGGGGTTGCGAGGACGAGTCTAATTTTGCGTTTACACTCTCACCCTACAGGCAAGATACATTGAACGACTGTACCCGGGGCGGCAGTAGCAGAGGCCCATATTCGTCCCCCATGAGCTTCGACGATCGATCGGCAGATCGATAGTCCCATGCCCATGCCACCAGGCTTGGTAGTGTAGAATGCGTCGAACAGGCGGGCCAAACTCTCCGGGTTCAGTCCCGGGCCCGAATCCCGCACGGCGACAAGCACCCAGCCCGATGCATCTTTTCCGGTGCTGATTAGCAACTCTCGCGCCCCTTCACTGACCGCGCTCATCGCTTCGACGGCGTTGATGATCAAGTTGAGGATCACTTGTTGCAGTTGGACTCGATCTCCTTGAATGAGCGGCAAGGCCTCCGCGAGTTGTGTCTGCACCGAGACGCCGTTCTTCACAATTTCGCCGCGGGTCAGGGCAATGACCTCAAGGATTGCTCCGTTGATCTCCAAGGCATCCTTCCGTGGGGGCGCCTTCTTGATTAGGGCACGGATCCGGCCTATGACGTCGGTGGCTCGGTTGCCTGCCTCGACGGTGTTGCCGAGCGCCTGCCGGGCCCGCTCCAGATTTGGCGGCTGGGCGTTTAGCCAGCGCAAGGCAGCTCCGGCATTGGTAACTGTCGCCGCGATTGGCTGCATGACTTCATGGGCAATCGAGGCCGACAGCTCTCCCATCGTCGTGACGCGATTGACGTGTGCCAGCTGCGTCTGCGCCTCACGCAGCGCTTCCGACGCCAGCATCAGCTGGTTGGTCCGTTCTACGACACGTTGTTCGAGTTCCTCATTGAGCCCCTTGATTTCGGCCTTGGCTCGCTTGAGCGCGGCGGTTTCGACAATGTCCCAATTCCCGTGTCGCCTTGCGAGGACAAACTGGTGTGTACGCACCACATCCAGGATTTCATGAGCTCCGCACGTCGCAAGCGGGTACGTGCACAGCAGGGCAAGGCTCTGATTGCTGATAACCTCGTTGAGACTATCTTCATAGTCGCAAAAGTGTCTCCAGAAGTCCTTCTTTGCTACCCAGGTTGTATCCCCGGTCGCTCTCATGCCGGCGTACCCTCTGGCCGATACGCTAGCGAGCTTCTCATACCAAGCGTCTGTCAGTCTCTTGCCATCAAACGTGCCGCCCTGGAGAAACCAATCGCGGGCCGACGCAATTTCCATCCTGGAGTCCGCCAGGTGTCGATCAAGGTCAGGCATAGCGGCTTTCAACGCAGCTGTGGCTTCTTCGATCGTCAAAGGCTCGGCAACAACCCACAGGCAGTACTCCTCCCTTCCCAAACCCGACTTGAAGAATTCGATCAACGTGTCGAGGAGATCCTCTCTCGTCTCATAAAAGAGGCAAAAGTGGGCACCCCAGGCCACCATGTCGCCAACGACGTCGATTCCGGTCTTCCGCATCTCTGTTGTCATTGGGGTCACCTCCAATTTCCAACGTTCCGGTTGCGCAAACCAAAGTTCTACTGCGGCCGCAGCAGCAGTAGCGATTGGCGTTTTGATCATAATGGTGCTCTAGGTCAGTATCGAATTCCGACCCGAGCGGTCAGGAAGGTTAAGCCGACTTCTTGTGGTCGGCCATGAATTTCCTCGACGAACCTTTTGTTGCTGAGGCACGTCAGTGATGCTGACAGTAGATCCATCGTCTGAGACGAATCGGGGCTTTACCACGGGGCGCATCCTCGTCGGCTAAGGTCGTGGGTTGCTCATCGCCGCATCCACCAATGATCGATTAGGCGACGACATCCGCTTGTGGCCCGAATGCGAAATCCGCGCGGGATCGGAAATGGTCTGCTTACCGGGGTAGATCGGAAGTTACTGGTCGACCTTCCAATCGGCGCTTTTGACCCCGAAGGCGACATCCAGCCTGGTCGGGTTAAGAGCCGCGGGTTCCGTTGACCTATATTGCTGGCGTAGCGGTCAATGCAGTGCACTTGGCGACAGCGGCTGAGCCTAAGCCACCCGTGGCCTATTTTCTTGACCAGAGATCGGACGCTACTGATGTGCCGATCAATCTTCCTCGCCGATGCAACGGATGTCGTCGTCGAAAAGGTGTGCTTTGTTGAAAGGCCAAGTTGGATAGGTGGCCGTCACGGCGACGGGATGACCAACGATATCCTCTTCACTCCCGTCAAAGTCATCGAGGTCAAACGGGGCCAAGTCGAAATTGGCCAAGCATTTGATGTCCGAATGGGATTGCGAAATGACTATCGAGATTTTGCCTATCCGCACACGCCCGATCAACGCCGTCATCGAATGTATCCTGAGCCGCAGCGCCGAACTCTATCCGGCCGCATCGACGATCTCCGAGGGTGCTTGGCGGTTTTATGTGATGCGAGCGTAACGACAGAGCCCGGATGCGCCCAGGAAAAACTCTTGGGAACGCGTCCGGGCTTTTGGTATGTGCCGACGAGGTCAGGATCGCGCGAGATCAGCCTGATTGCAAAGGCGACGACGGTCGCGACGATCGCCACGATCCAAAAGGCGACGATGATCCAGAGGAGCGCAAAACCACGCGGCCCCGAGTCCTCACGGACGAACGCGGATGATCGTCTTCCCGCTGATCCGCTTGGTCGGATTGAAAGCGACGACGGCATCGTCGAGGGTCGCGATGCTGCCGATGTTCGTCCGCAGTCGTCCGTCCCGCACCCGCTGGACGATCTCACCCAGTTCGGCGCGATCGGACACGAGAACAAAATCGATCGCCAAACCGTCGGCAGGCCGTGCCTCGCTGGGGCCGGCGATGGTCACCAGCGTTCCTCCGGCTCGAATCAGGCCTGCGGACCGCTTCGCGATGTCGCCGCCGAAGATATCGAAAACCAGATCGACTCCGCCGACGTCTTCGAGGACGTCGTTGTCGAGGTCGACAAACTCCTGCGCGCCGAAGTCGAGCGCCGACTGACGGTGGGCGGCGCGTCCGGTACCGATGACGTAGGCGCCGGCCAATCGCGCGAGTTGCGTCACCATCGAACCGACTGCGCCGGCCGCGCCGTGCACGAGGACGCTCTGCCCCGCCTGAAGGCGACCGTGCTCGAACAGTCCCTGCCACGCGGTCAGGCCCGGCATCGCCACGCTCGCGCCCACCGTGAAGTCGACATCGCCCGGCAGCGGCGCGAGGTTGCGCGCCTCCACGGCCACATACTCGGCCAGCGTGCCGCCGCGATACGAGTCCGTGAGGCCGAACACCCGCTGTCCCACCGACAGCCCGGTCGTGCCGTAGCCGAGGGCGGTGACCACTCCGGCCAGCTCTTGCCCGGGAATCACCGGCGCCCGGTCACGACCGAGGCGATCGGTCCAGGTCGAGGGCCACGTCAACTCATCCCAGGTGAATCCCGACGCATGAACCTGAACGACAACGTCATTGATCGCTGCGTACGGCTCGGGCCGCTCCATCAGCTTCATCCCCGCCGTTCCCGCGGCCTGATCCGTTACCACAATCGCCTTCATGTGAATTGTCTCCTCGTTATTCGTGACGCCTTCATGCTGCGTAACGCGGTCTACAACAAGACCGACACGCTCAAGCCGAACCAGAAGTTGGGGCTTCCTGCGCCGCCGGTTATCACGGCGCCCGCCTAATTGAATAAACCTGCGTCCTGCGGGGCTCGTCTTGGGCCCCGCAGGATGAACGAGGATCAAATGCGAGAACATGATCCATAGGCGAGGTGCAAGCGGACCCTGCGCCTAATACTCCGATGGGTTTCACACCGTACTTTTGATAGTAGGTGCTCGGCTGGCGCATATGTCAGGCGGGCTTTCGCACCACCGTCCCTTGATTGTTATCGATTATGAACCGCCAGATTCCGTCCGCGCCGCGGCGCACGATATCGCACGCCGTGCCTTTGAGGTGCACCTCCTTGCCGTCGCGACCCGTGCCCTCGATCCACCAGTCATACACGAGCTGGGCGATATCGTCGCCGACGAACACATGGCGCATCTTAGTCACGAGCGGCACGCCGGGCCCGACAAAGCGCTCGAGTCGGACGGAGATGTCTTTGTGACCAGTGACGGTTCGCCCGTCATCCTCGACGAACGTGCACTTCGGGTCGAACAATTCAATCAACGCGCTGACCTTGCCGGAGTTAAGTCGCTCGATCAGCGACGGGACAACGTCTTCGGGTTTAGTAGGGAGTGGAAAGGACTCAGACATCATTGATCTCCTGTTCGTGCTGGTTGAAACCGTTTGGCGGGCGCTTCGATCGCGCCACCACCACACAGTACGGTCGGCGATGCAGACTTCGAGACTGGATCAGCTCAATAAGATGCCCAAAAGGATCAATCTGACACTTCTAGGTCTCGGACCACGCCCGATTGCTGGCCATTGTGCGCCAGTCGGCGCCATTCCCCTGGCGTCATCCCCATCCTTTCGGCAAACACACGCCGGAATGCCGAAACAGATTGGTACCCGACTGTCTCGGCCACAGCCTCGGTGCTGATCGCTGGCTTTTTCAACTCGTTGGCCGCCAGACTCATGCGGAGATCGGTCAACAGGTCGAGGGCGGAGCAACCTAGCCTGTCTTGAAAGTGCCTCATGAACGTTGCGCGTGACATGCCGCACAAGTCCGCCAGATCAGGCAGTTTCCAAGACCGCGTCGGATCGGCGAATATCGCTGCAATTGCTGGAGCCAGCCGCGGATGGCCGGCCAGGGCCAACAAGCCTTCGGGTGGTCTGTCGCCTTCGCTTGCCGCGCGTAATACCAACGTGAATAGGGCCGAAGAAAGTGCGTTGAGCATGGCACGTCCTCCCGCTCTGTCACTCGAGGACTCCATTCGCATCAGACTCACCAGGCTGGCGAGTTGGTTGGAGGCGGAGTCGATTCCGTCTTCTCCATGACCATTCATAGCCCGCGTCACCAGATCCGCGGGCATGTAGTTGCGGATCAGCCGATCATGTGGTGGCGCGATGAAAAATCGCCCACACATTAGATCGAGTTGCTCGCCCTCGCCCTCGTTCTCGCTCAACACCCATCCGGCAGACCCCCGGTGTTCCTGGGTACGGATAGGCGTTTGCCCACTACCGTCGTGCAGCACATGCGCCGCACCGTGAGGTAGCAGCACGATGTCTCCGCTCACCAGCTCTCGTGCTGTTCGCGTCTCTGAGTACTCGATAATGGCGCGGCCCTTGACTATGACGTGGTAGGGAATTTCGCTCGCGGCGGCTTGGCTCCAGGTAACGCGCCACGGCGCACCATAGGCGCAGCGCACCTCGAGCTGACCGGTTATGGTGACGATTTGTAGGAGATGGCTTAGCCAGTCGACTTGGGACATAAGAACTCGGGAGCTTGAAACACCTCAAGAATTTTATCACATTCGCAGGCCGTTTGAGCACCGTATGCACGATTGAGATCGCCGGCGTGTGGACGTCCGGATACTTTTTAGATCATGACGCGAGAATTGGCTGATGTCCTGCGGGGCTCGTCTCGGGCCCCGCAGGTTGAACGAGGATCAAATGCGAGAACATGATCCATAGGCAAGGCGCAAGCGGACCCTGCGCTTATACTCCGATGGGTTTCACACCGTACTTTTGATAGTAGGTGCTCGGCTGGCGCATATGTCAGGCGGGCTTTCGCACTGCCGTCCCTTGATTGTTATCGATTATGAACCGCCAGAATCCGTCCGCACCGCGGCGCACGACGTCGCATGCCGTGCCTCCGAGGTGCACGTGCTTGCCGTCGGGCCCTGTGCCATCAATTGACCAGTCCACCACGAGCTGGGCGATCTCGTTGGCGACGAACACATGGCGCACTATGGTCTTCACCGGCAGGCCGAGCATGATATCGCGCTCGAGTTTGGCGGCGATCTCTGCGTGACCAGTGAGGGTTCGCCCGTCATTCGCGACGAACACGGCCTTTGGTTCGAACAAGGCCATTACCTCGCTGACCCTCCCGGATTTAAACCGCTCGATCAGCGACGGGACAACGCCTTCGGGCTTAGTAGGGAGTGGAAAGGACTCGGACATCATTGATCTCCTGTTCGTGCTGAAACGGTTGCTCTGTGCGTTACTCCCAACGCGACTGTGGCAACTGTTGATCATTGCGGGACGAAATTTTCCAATAGCTGGCACGTATCGTTTCGATGGCGGCCAGGAATAGTGCAGCGCATTCTTCGGCACCGACGAAGGATTCCTTCGGCGCCAACGAAGGGCTCCAGTCGTGAGGACTGTCGCGCCCTTCGTTGGTGCCGAAGAATCCCTTCGCATCGAGGCGCAGGCCGACGAGTCATTACGAATCCTTTTGAACGTTGAGCCAGCGCTTAGCGGCGCCCTCACGGTCAAAGATTTCAGACGGGCCCGTGATGCTTATCAGCAGTCAGCGCCGGATGCGAAGAATGGACCAGAATGAGATCAAGCTTGGATGCGTCTATTACTGCCGCGGCGGCTGGTATAGGCGGCCCGCAAGTCCGCTTCTGGCCCATCGGCGAAGTTGCGGTCCGCCGCTTTGAGGCCTGCTTTGTGGGGTATGGCGCACCAGAATTGCTCACGGTCAGTCCTTCCCATTTTGACCCTTACCGGACGTGGCAGCACTCTCCCTCATTCGATTATGTTATCAGCGCGCGCCTGAACCCGCGGCGGAATCCTTGGCTCAGCCGTCCCTCAGCCAGCGGCGCGACAACGGCCTTCAGCGTCGCCGCGTCGACTGCACCGGTGATCCGCATCCAAGCCCCGGCCGTAAATTCGATCTCGATCGCCCCGCTGCCGGCCGACTTGCCTGGACCTACCGCCGTCTCTGAGACGGGGACCACCCGCGCTGGTCCGGAAATCGAATCTGGGCCGTGTGCACAAGTGCACAGACGCGCTGCCCGCGCTGGGCTTGGTTCGGTGGGCCGACCTCCCGACGATCATTCAACCTCCCTCAGCCCAATGATCGAACGGAGAGGAAGCGCGGCCCCGGCGCTTCTCTCCCACGAAAGTCGCGCCGGGGCAGCTCTCCTGAGACAGGAAGTGATAGACAGGAAGTGATGATGACGCCGCGCGAGAGACGCGACATGCCTTATATCGTTGGGCTCGCCTGTGTGGCGGCGGCGCTAATGGTCGCCCTTGCTGCGTTGTGGAGATAGCGTTCAGCCCGCACTCAGTCGAGCAACGTGGCAGAGCCGGTGTCGGTTCGCGCGCGACCGGCCGGCCGAAAGACGCAATCGATTTTTTCTTAGCCCTTGGTTACAAAGTGCACAGACACGCTGCATCGAGTGTGCCCTGTTTCGGCAAGCGACTCTCCCGCTGATCACCAAGGGTCCTTCAAAAGGGGCAGCCGAGAGCAAGCGACGCCCCGGCGCAAACCCTGCTGATTCCTCGGGCGCCGGGGCGGTCAAACTCCGCCTTCCTTAACGTAAGTGATTGAACTCCCCGGTGGCATGGCAGGCTGGCTCCGGCTGATGGGGATACATCTCCGTTACCCTTCAGTGTGACGATGCAGGAGCCCCCGATGGAAGCCGGGGGATCTCTTTTTATTGGGACAAGACTTGCTGCGCGGAATGCGACAGCGTCGACTGGGAAAAATAGGAACACATCATTCAGCGATCAGTTGTTGGACCTCTGCATCTTCCAACGAGGACTACAACAAATGAAGCGTACCTTACTTGCAGTGTTAGCGACTGCGGTGCTCTCAGCGAGCCCGGCGATAGGGCAAAATCCCCCTGCCCAATCTGGCCCGAACAACAGTGCTGTCAACAGCTCGGGACAAAACAATTCGAGCGCCCCCGTGGCTGGCCGCAACAGCTTCACCGAGAGCCAGGCAAAGTCGAGGATCGAGCAGGCGGGCTACTCGAATGTTACATCTCTGAAAAAGGACGACGACGGCGTGTGGCGCGCCAAAGCCAACAAAGGCGGTTCGTCGACCGATGTCAGCGTGGATTTTCAGGGCAACGTAAACTCAGCTAAGTAAGAAGGCACCTTGACATGACCGTTACAATTTCGCGCCTTTATGACAACTACGCCGATGCGCAACGGGCCGTTACCGGCCTGGAGGCGGCAGGCGTGCCTCACTCCGACATCAGCATTGTCGCCAATAATTCGGACAACTGGTACAGCGCCGATAGAAAGATAGATCGTGATGCCGACGGCGTGGATGATCGCGCCGAAGGTGCCGGTAAAGGCGCCGGGATCGGTGCTGGAGTTGGCGGTGCGGCTGGATTACTAGCGGGGCTCGGGTTGCTCGCCATTCCGGGTCTAGGACCGGTGGTTGCTGCCGGGTGGCTCGTCTCCACGGCGGCCGGCGCGGCTGCTGGCGCTGCCACCGGCGGTGTTGTTGGCGCCTTGACCCAAGCAGGGGTCTCGGCGGAAGAGGCTCCGCTGTACGCCGAGGGCGTTCGTCGCGGTGGCACGCTTGTATCAGCGCGGGTTGCTGACGCCGACCGCGGACGGCTGGAATCAATCCTCGACCAGTCCGCTGTCAATCTCCGCGACCGCAGCTCCGCTTGGCGAAAGTCGGGCTGGAAGAGCTTCGATCCGTCGAGCAAACCCTATGGAGCCGAAGAGGTACGCAAGGAGCGTGAGCTATATACTGCGAAAAGGCGATAGCGCCCGACGACCCGCTTCGGTGGGTCGTTCTTTCTTCCGCCTAAAGGGCGCTTGGTTCATTTACCTCCCTCAGCCAAATGACCTTACTATATCGAGGGCTTCCACGACTGCCATGCCGGAAGTGGCGCGATACTCAACGCCGCCCCGGTCAGGGACTGTCAGGTTATTCGGCCGCGATCGGGTGCACGGTTCCGCTCTGGCCTTGGCTCGCGAACGCAAAGCCCTCGTAGCCCTTTTCGGCGACCTCGGCGCACTTCCTGCGATAGCCGCCGACGCCTTCCGGGCCGAGATACGGCAAGAAGCGGTGCGCCTTGCCGTCGATGTTGGCGCCCATGTACCAGGAATTGGCGGTGATCACGAGGGTCGAATTCCACGCACCGCGACCACGTCCACTAACGTTCACGCAGCCAACGGAGACTATCGTGACCAAACAGAGCATCGTTTTCGCGCATGGACTCTAGGCCGATGGATCATGTTTCAGCAAATTGATCCCCTCGCTCCAAGCCGAGAGCCATGACGTGATGGCCAGTCAGCACGGCCTGGACTCCCTCGCGACCGACGTTGTCGCCGTGAAGGCGTGCCTTGCTCGGGTCGTCAGCCATGCGATCCTCGTCGGTCATTCCTATGGCGGAACACTGATCACGCACGCAGGTACCGACGCGCGAGTAGCCGCGCTCGTTTATATTGCGGCCCTCGCGCCGGATGCCGACGAAACCTCCCAGAGCCTGCTTGGTAAGTTTCCGACGACCTCCGTGTTCGACCACCTCGATGCCCCGGAAGGACGCATCTGGCTCAAGCAAAGCGGCGTCAAGCACTTCGCGGGCGATCTGCCCGAAGCGGAGCAAAAGCTGGTGTATGCGACGTAGGGTGCGCCGGTGGCGGACCTCCTCAACCAAAAGGTCGAGGGTACAGCGTGGAACGCCAAGCCGACCTGGTATGTCCTCACCACCCAGGACCAGACGGTTCATCCGGAACTGCAACACTTTGTCTCGAAACGGATGGAAGGCCGCCACGACCGAAGTCACGTCGTCTCACGTTCCCATGCTATCCAAGCCCAGACGTGGTTCTCGATGTGATCCGCAAGGCCGCGAGCGCAGTCTCAGCGTCCTGATCGCGATCGGCGATTTCGGCTGTTGGCCCCAAAGCTGGCGATTGTGCTCGGGCAGAGCATTTCCGCTCTGCCCGGGTAGTTCAGACGTCGACTTGTTCTGCTATCGCGAGCGCGTCGTCGACCTCAATTCCCAGATATCGAACCGTGCGCTCGATTTTGGTATGCCCAAGAGTAGCTGCACGGCCCGGAAATTGCCTGTGCGCCGATAGATAAGCTTGGCTTTCGTGCGACGCAGCGAATGCGTTCCGAACATGTGAGGATCCAACCCCTATGCCGGCAATCCAACCCGACAACAGCCGCGCATACTGCCGAGTGGTTAAGCTGTAATCGGATCCCCTCCGGCCGATGAACAGACGGTCGCCCGGCTCGCTGCCGCAATAGCGTAGAAGTAATTGCATCATAATTGCGCGGCGATTTAACGTTGAGCATTGCGGTGCGCGTCATCGCGTTCTCCTGTTGCCTTTATAAGAAATCGTAGTGGACAGGCGGGAAGAGTTCTCGGCGCAAACAACCGAGATGAAACCGTCTCGTTGGTCTTCATCTTAGGAGCGCCAAGTATGTCGGAATCAGGAGATGGCCATGGCCAAACGTGAACCAAGTCAGCTTGCATCATGCCCAATTCCGTTGATGTCACTTCGATCTTCAATTCACGTAGCTGTGCTTTGACGATCAGTCTAATATCTAGGCCTCGAGACTTGCATAATATGGCACAATCTATATTATTATCCCGGTGCCTAACTTGGATGCCGATCCACCCTTCGATCGTGGAGATGTCTCCTGGTGTTCCTGAGGGCGGCGTCCCAAAGAACTGAGACGGCGTGAGGCTGGATTATGTGCGTGACGAGCTATCGTGGCTTGCCGCGCCCCTTTTCGGTGCGTGACGCTTTGCGGGACATTCAAATGAACGAACCCACAAAACCGCAATCGCCCTTACCAATCGGCCGAACATATCCGATCACGGATCATACATTTGACGTGGTTGTATTGGGCGCAGGTGGGGCGGGTCTTCGGGCAGCAGTAGGCTGCGCCGAAGACGGACTTCAGACTGCGTGCATTTCCAAAGTCTTTCCCACCCGATCGCACACCGTGGCAGCTCAAGGAGGGATTTCGGCGGCATTGGGTAACATGGGCGAAGATGATTGGCGTTGGCACATGTACGACGTCGTGAAGGGCTCGGACTGGCTCGGCGATCAAGATGCTATTGAGTATCTGTGCCGCAACGCGCCTGCAGCTGTATACGAATTGGAGCATTGGGGCGTCCCCTTTTCGCGTACCTCAGAAGGGAAAATCTATCAGCGACCGTTCGGCGGTATGACGACCGAGTTCGGCAAGGGTATCGCCCAACGAACGTGTGCCGCAGCCGATAGAACTGGACATGCCATACTCCATACTCTGTACAGTCAAGCTTTGCGCCATCGCGCCCACTTCTTCGTAGAGTACTTCGCGCTCGATCTGATCATAAACAGCGAGGGCCGTTGTACTGGTGTTGTCTGCTTGAAGATGGACGACGGTACAATTCACCGTTTCAATTCAAGAATTATGATCCTCGCTACGGGAGGATATGGCAGAGCCTACTTTTCTGCAACGTCCGCTCACACCTGCACGGGGGACGGATCGGCCATGGTCTTGCGAAGCGGATTGCCGCTCCAAGATATGGAATTCGTCCAATTCCATCCAACTGGGATATATGGTGCAGGTTGTCTCATAACCGAAGGCGCGAGAGGTGAAGGAGGATACCTCACTAATTCGGAAGGGGAACGGTTCATGGAGCGCTATGCTCCAACTGCCAAGGACTTGGCATCCCGCGACCTGGTCTCTCGTGCAATGGTCTTAGAAATTCGGGAAGGCCGTGGTGTAGGTAGGCACAAAGACCACATCTTCCTTCATCTTGACCACCTAGACCCGAAAATATTGA
Source organism: Bradyrhizobium sp. LeoA1Lang (assembly GCF_055413685.1). Lineage (NCBI taxonomy): Bacteria > Pseudomonadati > Pseudomonadota > Alphaproteobacteria > Hyphomicrobiales > Nitrobacteraceae > Bradyrhizobium > Bradyrhizobium sp. LeoA1Lang. The sequence continues at coordinate 11,846 of NZ_JBVAPG010000204.1, forward strand.
AAGAGCGCCTACCAGGTATTTCCGAGAGTGCAAAGATTTTCGCGGGCGTAGATGTTACCAAATCTCCCATTCCCGTACTTCCTACGGTTCACTACAATATGGGGGGTATCCCCACAAACTATCACGGTGAGGTTCTGACTAAGAAGGACGCCAACCCGGATACGATAATACCTGGTCTTATGGCAGTCGGCGAAGCCGCCTGCGTTTCTGTGCACGGAGCCAACCGACTTGGATCGAATTCCCTGAACGACCTCATCGTATTCGGTCGAGCGGCTGCTCTTCGCGCGTGTGCGCTCGTGAAAGATGGAGCTCTACCCGAACCCGTATCCAATTCGGCAAGTCTTGCGCTTGACCGGCTGGATCGATTTAGGTGGGCTTCTGGATCCACTCCGACTGCCCGCATACGCGAGAAAATGCAAAGAGTCATGCAGGAGCACTGTGCCGTCTACCGCACGGGCGAGCTTTTGGCCGAGGGCAGTGGTTACTTGACCAATCTGTGGAAACAGATGTCTGACATAAAAGTGTTTGATAGATCGTTAACTTGGAATTCCGATCTCATCGAGACAATGGAACTAGACAATCTCATGTGTCAAGCGATCGCGACGACGGACTCGGCTCTCAGTAGAACGTAACCGGCATGAGGCCCCCACCTAGCCATCCTTCGGCTTGCGCGCGATACAGCCTGGCATGAGCGGATCGGTGGAGGTGTAACGATGGCAAATGCCATGCTTGATGCCAGGCAGGAAGGTGACTC
>NZ_JBVAPG010000205.1:0-12568 GCF_055413685.1 Bradyrhizobium sp. LeoA1Lang
AAGCCTTCGTGGTAACGCTTGTCATGGCGTGGTCTCCAGCCCGGCGCGTCAACGCCGGGTGATTCGAGGTTGATCACCCCGGAGACTACGCCACTTTCAATTCCAACCGCTTTTCGGACGGCACCCCGGTCACGCGCACCTTCCTGCAGATGATCGGCCGCGCCGAGGGCGCCGACATCGTGCAGTTGGGCACGCGGCCGGACGGACGGCTGGTGCGGTGGGGCTTTTCTGAGATCACGCCAAATTCCTTTCTCTGGCGCGGCGAAGTCTCCGCCGACCAGGGCGCGACATGGCGTCTCAACGTGGAGTTCACGGCTCGGCGCGTGCCCTCTCCGTGATCTTTCTCACGGAAGGCACGACGGGGCGTCAGGACAGCGCGGGACTTACCTTCGCAATCGGTGCGCGCTTCGGCCCCCAGCGCGTCAGCACCACGCTTGCGCATGAGAGCACGCCGAGCACGACCATCGAGGCGGCTGCGAGCATGAAGAAGTTCTGCGCGGTCGCCTCATGCGTCGACAGCCACCAGCCGCCGGCAGCGATGAAGGCGAGGCGCGCGGTCTGCGCCAGCACCGGGCCCAGCACCTTCGCCGCGCCTTGCGAGGAAAAAAACATCGACATCGCCAGCCCGATGAAAGCGTACATCGGCGCCGCCGTCGACAGATATTGATGGCTGGCCAGGCGCACGGCGGGATCATCGGTGAAGATGTTGACCCAGAGGTCGGGGAAGATGGCGAGGAAGGTGCCGATCGTACCGACCGAGACGAACGACACCGTGCCCGCGGTCCAGGCGATCCGCCGCGCCCGCGCAATACGGTCGGCGCCGACCGCCATGCCAATCATCGGCACTGAGGCGATGCCGGTCGCGAACGCGAGCGACGTCAGCATGAATTCGAGCCGCGCGCCGATGCCATAGCCGGCCAGGATCGCGGTGCCGAAATTCGCCAGCATGTGGGTGAAGATGCTGATGGTCAGAACCGACTGCAGCGGCGAGAAGCAGGCGATGGCGCCGACCCTTAGGATATCGATGAACATCGCCCATTGGACGCGCAATCCCCTGAGCTTCGGCACCACGCGCGCCCGGCCGGAAAACAGGTACCAGCCCATCACGGCAATACTGATCGAATAGGCGATCAGCGAACCGGCGGCGACGCCGCGCATGCCGAATTGCGGGATAGGCCCGAGCCCGAGGCCCAGTGTGCCGCCCAAAATGATCTGCCAGATCGCGGACGACAGGATCATGGTCGACGGCAGTTTCATGTTGCCGGTGCCGCGCAATACGCCCGCCATGGTGTTCATCAGCCACGGCAGCACGGCGCCGCCGAAGAAGATCTGGCTGTAGGCGATCGCCTGCGCCAGCACATTGCCGCGGCCGCCGAGCAATTCCAACAGATGCGGGCCGAAGATCAGCATGCCCAGCATGAAGACGAGCCCGAAGGTGATGCCGATCAGAAGCGCATGCGCCGCAAGCGTGGAGGCACGCTCGGTCTCGCCGGCGCCGAGCGCCCGCGCGATCGCGGAGGCCACGCCGCCGCCCATGGCCCCGCCCGACATGGTCATGGTCAGGATCACGCAGGGAAACACCAGCGCCATCGCAGCCAGCGATTCCACGCCGAGCCGGCCGATATAGGAGGTCTCCGCGATCACCACGCAGGTGCCGGCCGAAAGCGCGATCACGTTGGGCCAGGCAAGCCACAACAGCGTGCGCAGGATCGGCCCGTCGAGGAGGCGGTTGCGGGCCGGCGCCGTCGCCGGCGGCGGCAGCGGGCGCTCTTCCTCGTCGACAGGTATTTCGGCAACCGCAATATCGGGCATTTCCACTCCGACGCCCGCGGTCTGAACGCCGCGGCGCGGGTGCTTCCCTACCACGGCCGCGATCAATTCCACGTGCGCCCGGCGCAGGGGGCCCCTGCGCGATTGGCCGATCGCCCGGACGAATGGCGCTCTGGCGCGGCCCACAGGCTTCAGATGCACCGAGATGTGCCGGCCACAGCCCGTCACCGGCCCCTCGACCAAGCCGATCAGGACGCTGGCGCAGGCCTGGCTGCCGTCACGTTCGCTCCCGTTCCGGTTGCTGCGAGGTTGGCCGCTTTGAGCCGCACGAAATTCGCGCTGACGGAATTCCGCAACGACCGTGGCGAAGCGCACGGTCAGCCTGGGTTCCTACTGTGGCTTTGCTGCACGCGAACGCAAACATTGCCCGCGGCAGTCGCATCCTCGCCCAAATGGCTTCTCGGTCTCGCCACGAATTCGGTCCACGAAGCCTCGACCATACTTGGGGAGATGGTTATGCGGGCGACCAGACTATCTGCGCCGGTGGTGTCCACCGACGCCACGGCAGAGATCGCGCGGCTCCAGCATGAGCTGGCCGGATTCAATGATCGTATCACGGAACTCGAAAAACAGCATCCCGAGGCTTCAAAGCTGGAAGCGCTAAGGGCGAGCGCGTTGCTGCTGGCCCGGCAAATCGATGAGCTGCGCTGTTCGAGTTCGACCGACCTGACCGAGCTGCTCGCGAAGTAGCTCGCAGCGCCCCGGGACGATTGGCCGGCGAATTAGCCGGGCGCGCCGGTCAGGGGCTTCCATGCGGCGAGCGCCGCGCGCGCAACGCTTTCAAGGTCTCGCCGCGTCGCGCCGTCGCGCGCCTGGATCGACATGCCCTGTTGCACGGTGACGTAGTATCGGGCGATCGCCGCGAGATCGGCGCTTGCCGATATCTCGCCGGATGCCACGCCCTCCTGCAGGCGCTGCCGCAGATCCTCGACGTTTTTCGTACGCATCGCGATCAGCTCCCGCCGCACCGTTTCGGACTGCTCGGTCGCATGCAGCGCCGATAGCACCACCAGGCACCCCGTCGGCCGGTTCCGACGCGTGAACGCCCTCGCCGTCTGCATGAGATAGCTTTCCACCGCCTCATAGGCGGTCGGCGCGCGGGCCATGCCAGCCCAGATCTCGGGCCCCTCGGTCGCGCTGTACAATTGCAGCGCTTGCCGGAACAGTTCTTCCTTGCAGCCGAAGGCCGCATACAGGCTTGGCGAAGCGATCCCCATCGCGGTGGTGAGATCGGTCATGGAGGCCCCTTCATAGCCCTTGACCCAAAACACCTCGATCGCGCGCGCGAGCGCGGCATCCTTGTCGAAGCCCCTGGGGCGACCTCGTTCGACCATCCGTCCATCCGATTTCTGTGTCGTTCACTAAATTAATACGCTTGACGGCCCGGCGCAACGGGCTATTTATGTATCGATCGACATATAAATGGAGATGGATCATGAGCACATTGCAGGGAAAGCGGGCGTTGGTAACGGGCGCGAGCCGCGGGATTGGCGCCGCAATCGCAAGGCGGCTCGCCGCCGATGGCGCGAACGTTGCGATCACTTATGAACGTTCGGCCGAGAAGGCGCAGGCGGTGGTCGCCGAGATCGAGCGATTGGGCCGGCGCGGATTCGCGATCAAGGCCGACAGCGCCGATGCCGCCGCGGTCAAGGCCGCCGTGAATCAAGCAGTCGAGGCGCTCGGCGGCCTCGATATTCTCGTCAACAATGCCGGCATCTTCAGGGGCGGGCCGATCGACGAACTCAGCCTCGACGACATCGATGCGACGCTCGCGGTCAACGTCCGCGCTGTGGTGGTCGGATCGCAGGCGGCGGCAGCGCACATGGGCGAAGGCGGCCGCATCATCTCGATCGGCAGCAATCTGGCGACCCAGGTGCCCGGTCCCGGCATGAGCCTCTACTCGATGAGCAAATCCGCGCTGATCGCCTGGACAAAGGGCCTGGCGCGCGATCTCGGCAGCCGCGGCATCACGGTCAACATCGTGCATCCGGGCTCGACCGACACCGACATGAATCCCGCCGAAGGCGAGCAGGCGGCCGCCCAGCGGGCGCGGATGGCGATCCCCCGCTACGGCAAGGCGGACGACGTCGCAGCGCTGGTCGCATTCGTGGCTGGGCCGGAGGCGCGCTCGATCAACGGCACCGAGCTTACCATCGACGGCGGCGCCAACGCGTGAGCGGCCAGACTTTGTGCGTCATGCTCGCCGGGGCCCCGCGCCCCGGTGCGGCTTCTTCTGGACTGGCGCATAATTACGTTACGGTCGTGACAAGATCGGCTGCGCCTGTGCGATGAACCATCCGGTGGCAGCCACTTGGCTGACGATACCGAGGTCGAGCCACGACGTATATCGCAAGCATATGCCGGGTGATATCGCCTGCATGGCGCTCACGCCAAGTCTACGCACCCTCCAAGTTCGGGCGGCGGCTTTCCGTTATATCGGTAACCGGATTCTCGTCCGGCCATCGCCATGACTTGCTAGATGAAAGCTGTGGAAGAGCAGGCTCAATGCCTGTCATCACCACTTGGTCAAGTTGGTGAAAGCACAGCAGGAAACAACCATGGCCCAGTTCGAAGACTATAGAAACAAGTATTCCAATATCCGGATGGAGCGCAACGACGGGATCTTGGAGATCACCTTCCATACGAATGGAAAAACCCTGGTGTGGGACGGTAGCCCGCATAGTCAGCTCGGGGCGGCCTTCCATGACATCGGAAGAGACAAGGAAAACAAGATCGTCATCATGACCGGCACCGGCGGTGCCTTCATCGAAGAGATCGACTCGACCACGCTTTCGCCGCAGCCGAACTGCTGCCGCGCGCCAGGGAACTCGCGAGGCAACTTCTCAAGCAACCCCCTCTCACGCTTCGCTATGCGAGAGTGGTGATGGTTCAGGAGCTCAAAGAGATGATGCTGAAGCATCTCAGCCACGGCCTCGCTCTCGAGGGCGTTGCCGCACATGAGTATTGGCCGGAGAGCTGATTTCCAGGCGAGCCAGTGCATGCCTCTTCAGCAGACCTGCATTCTCGCTGTAGCAGCGGACCTACACCCTGAAATGCTTGGAGAGCTTCAGGCCCTGGGCCTGGTAGTTCGAGCCGATGCGCTGGCCGTACATCGCATCGGGCCGGGCGAGCATCTTCTCATAGACGAGGCGGCCGACGATCTGGCCATGCTCGAGGATGAACGGCACCTCGCGCGAGCGCACTTCCAGCACGGCGCGGGCGCCCTGCCCGCCGGCGCCGGCATAGCCGAAGCCGGGATCGAAGAAGCCGGCATAGTGCACGCGGAATTCGCCGACCAAAGGATCGAACGGCACCATCTCGGCGGCGTAGTCCGGCGGCACCTGCACAGCTTCCTTCGACGCGAGGATATAGAACTCGCCGGGATCGAGGATCAGGCTGCCGTCGGGGCGCGCGCGGATCGGCTCCCAGAAATCATCGACCGGATAACCGCCGCGGCGATCGACGTCGACCACGCCGGTATGGCGTTTGGCGCGATAGCCGACGAAGCCGCCGGAATTCTCGCCCGAGAGATCGACCGAAACCGCGACGCCATCGGTGAGATCGGCATCGTCGATATCGACCAGGCGTTCGGCGTTGTGCAGCGCGTCGAGCTCGTCGGCGGTGAGGACGGCATCGCCGGTGCGGAAGCGCACCTGGGACAGCCGCGAGCCCTCGCGCACCAGGATCGGAAACGTCTTGGGGCTGATCTCGGCATAGAGCGGGCCGTGATAGCCGGCACCGATCACGTCGAAACGACGCGTGCCATCGGCGATCACGCGGGTGAAGACGTCGAGCCGTCCGGTCGAGCTCTTGGGGTTCGCGGCCGCGATGATCTCCGGCGGCAACGCGAGGCTCTCGAGCAGCGGCACGATGTAGACGCAATTGGTCTCCAGCACCGCGTCGTCGGCGAGATCGATCTCGTGCAGCTTCAACTCATCGATGCGCTCGGCAACGGTGGCGCCGGGACCGGGGAGAAAGCTCGCGCGCACGCGATAGGCGATGTCGCCGAGGCGAAGATCGAGGCTCGCGGGCTGGATCTGGCTCTCGACAAAGGGATAGACCGGCAGGATCAGGCCTGCATCCGCCATCGCCGCGATCATGCGGTCGGGCAGGATCCCATTGGCATCGTCTTGCAGCACGAACGACACGGACGCGGTCCCTCAAGACGGCTTAGAGCCACAAAAGGCCCAAAAAATGGATTTTACCGGTTAGCCGATGCCCGCCTTGACGGAAAGAGCGGGAACGAATATCAGCATGACTTATCCCGTGGTGATTTGAGCCGGCCGGCTTGCAGCCACGTTAAATAAGTCGCTAAACAGGCCGGGGACCTCAGCGATCCCGGCCCTTTAGGCCGGTTTTTTTGTGACCATTTTCGAAAGGATGGTCACGTTGGAGGTCCTATGTCCGAGTCCAAATCATCCGCCCGCTACCGCCCCGAAACCCGGCTGGTTCATTCCGGCACGCTACGCTCACAATTCGGCGAGACGTCCGAGGCAATATTCCTGACCCAAGGGTTCGTCTACGCGACCGCCGAAGAATGCGAGGCGCGGTTCAAGGGCGAGGATCCCGGCTTCCTCTATTCGCGCTTCTCCAACCCCGACGTGTCCATGTTCGAGCGCCGCATGATCGAACTCGAAGGCGCGGAAGCTGCGCGCGCGACCGCGACCGGCATGGCGGCGGTGACGACCGCGATCCTCGCGCCGCTGAAGGCCGGCGATCACGTGGTGGCCTCCAAGGCGATGTTCGGCTCGTGCCGCTACGTGGTGGAGGATCTCTTGCCGCGCTACGGCATCCAGTCGACGCTGGTCGACGGGCTCGACCACGACCAATGGAAAAAGGCGATCCGGCCGAACACGAAGACGTGTTTCCTCGAAAGCCCGACCAACCCGACGCTCGACGTGCTCGACATCGGCGCCATCGCGGAAATCGCGCATCAGGGCGGCGCACGGCTGATCGTCGACAATGTGTTCGCGACCCCGATCTGGCAGAGCCCGCTCTCGCTCGGCGCCGACGTCGTGGTCTATTCCGCGACCAAGCATATCGACGGCCAGGGGCGGTGCCTCGGCGGCATCATCCTTTCCTCCGAGGCTTTCATCACCGAGCACATCCATAACTTCCTGCGCCAGACCGGGCCGTCGATGTCGCCGTTCAATGCATGGGTGCTGCTGAAGGGGCTGGAGACGCTCGCTGTGCGCGTCCGCGCGCAGACCGAGACGGCCGCGAAGATCGCAGACGTGCTGGCAAGCCATCCGAAGATCACGCGGCTGATCTATCCCGGCCGCGCCGATCATCCGCAGGCAGCCACCGTGAAGAAGCAGATGCGGTCGGGATCGACCCTGATCGGGTTCGAGGTGAAGGGCGGCAAGGCCGGCGCGTTCCGCTGCCTCAACGGGCTCAAGATCTCGCGCATCTCCAACAATCTCGGCGACGCCAAGAGCCTCGTCACCCATCCCGCCACCACGACGCATCAGCGCCTGGGGCCGGACGCGCGCGCCGAGCTCGGCATCAGCGAAGGGTTCATCCGCTTCTCCGCCGGCCTCGAGCACGCCGATGATCTGATCGAGGATTTTGTCGAGGCGCTGGAGACGGTGTGATCCAAGGCGAATGGCGAATAGGGAGTAGCGAGTAGGGTCAAGCCCCATTCGCTATTCGCCACTCGCCATTCGCTTTCAGCTTACATCGGCCTGTACGTCCGCACATCCGCCGGCACGTTGACGCCGAGCTTGATCTGGCCGACCGACTTGATGATGTCGTCGCCGAGCAACTGGGCGAAGCAGGCATAGCCCCAATCATTCATGTGCAGGCCGTCGGCGATCACGAAGCTGTCGATCGGGATCGACTGCTTCTCGTGCCATTCACGCATCACCTCAAAGCGCGGGAAGATGCTGACATGGCGGAGCTCGGCGATGTGGTTGAGCAGCCGGATCATCTTGTTGGCGCTGGCGGCGCGCTCGGTGACGCGCGGCGAGTATTGGGGATCGACCAGCACGACGTCCGCGCCGGCCGTCTGGATGCGCGCCACGCCATCCTCGACCATCTTTTCGGTCTCGCTCGGGTCGAGGTCGCGCAATACCGCATTGGTGCCGACCTGCCAGATCACGAGGTCCGGATGCGCATCGATCACCTCGGTCTGCAGGCGCCGCATCATTTCGGGCGCGTCTTCGCCGCCCCTGCCGCGGTTGACGACACGGATGTCGGCGCCGGGATATTGGCGGTGCAGTTGCGCCGCGAGCCGGTTCGGATAGGTGAATTCCGGCGCCGACGAGCCATAGCCCTGGGTCGAGGAGGAGCCGAAGGCGATGATGGTAACCGGCTGGCCCGCGGCAAGCTTGCTCGCGACGTGGGGCAGCGAGCCCATCGTCTTCGACACGCCCTTCGGCGGCAGGCAGGGCACACGGCGGAAGATGTCGCTGGCCGACTTCGCGACCTCCTTCACCTTGTCGATCGCCTTGCCGGCGATGCCCTTCTTGGCGGCATCGGCCTCGGTGGCACCCGCAGCACCGGACAGGATGGCCGGCGTGGATGGTCCCGATTTGTCGGATGAGGGGTGGGATTTCGCGCCCTCAGAAAGCGTCGCATGCTGGTCGCCTTGCGCAACTTGCGCGCGCAGCGGCGAGGTCGCGAGCACGGCTGCCGCGACGGCGGCGGCTGCGACCAGCCATGCGCTTCGACAAAAAGGGCGGTAGGTCCTCATTAACGCTGGTTCCCTTTAGTTCTGCTGCGCCGGTCCGAGGTGGGCCGCGTCGATCACGAATTTCGACAGCGCGCGGCCGAGACAGGCATGCACCCGCTTGGCCAGTTCCACGCCGTGGGCGGAGCTGAACAGGTCGAAATCACCGGCATCGTTCCAGTGATGCATGATGGCGAAACGATCAAACAGCGGGACATCATGTTCTTGCGCCGACACCCGCATATTATCTAGGTATGGTGAGCCGGAAATCATGCTTTCGGTGCGGGGGCTGTACTGAAGATTGACCAGGACCACATTGGTTCCCGCCTGTTGCAACGCAGTAATCCCCGCATCGAGGGCATTACGAAAATCGTCAGGATCGATCGACCGGATAGCATCGACGGTTCCCGTCTGCCAGACCACTAAAGTAGGCCGTTTTGCTTCCACCAGCCTAACAAAGCCGGCCGCCATATCCTCCGCGGTCTTGGCGGACTGTGCTTCCACGGACAGGTTAACGGTGGTGCTGGGCAGGCTTTCCTTGAGCGCCGCCTGCAACTTTGCCGGGTAGGCGCTGGCCTCGAAGGAGGGAATGGTGGAGGAACGGCTGCCGACCACGAGCACGTTCAGGGGCTGGCCGCTCCTCACCGCCTCGGCCACCTTGGACAACGAGCTTTCGGTGGACAGCAGATTGGCCGGGACGTCGCAAATCTGCTCGGGATCGCCGGCGCGTGCCGGGGCCGCGGACAGAGAACCGGCCAGCAATGTCAGGCCCAGCACAGTCCATAAGCCGGACTTCATACCGCCCCTCCCGCCAGGTCGGCATTGCCGCCGGCGCTCTTGTATCGCGCGGCGCCTTTGTCGGCGGAGTGTTTGTACCACGAAATCACCCACGCCATGGCGCACATGATGACAATCCCAGTGACGCTGACCAGGAAGTGCATCCCGGCGCTGCCGGACACCTCGGCCAAGATGAAGTGCCCGGCAAATGCCAGGAACACGCCAAGGCAGAATATCTCAAGGGAGTGCTGGCCGCAGAGGATCAAAGGTCGCAGCCACGGGGATTTCAGGCCCGGCCAATCCCGGGGCAGGACGCGGACGGTAATGGCCGCCAGCGCCAGGAAATGGGCAAAGCGCAATACGTCCAGATCGGTCTTGTTGATCGGGTACATCCACTGCTCGATGCGGCGCGGCACGATGTGGCCGAGCTGCGGCAGATACCAGGACAGCGTGACCAGGAACGCCGCGAACAGATAGGCGATGCAGATCCAGAGCGTGATCGGGGAGGCCAGGATACGCGACATCCTTCTTGCGCCGCCGAGCGCGCACCAGGCGCCGAACACGAACAATAATTGCCAGGCGAACGGATTGAACGCCCAGACGCCGTTCGGATAGGCGCTGAGATAGAGATCGAAATGCCAGGTCAGGACGTAGAGGCCGGCCGAGAGCGCCAGCGTCACGTCGGTCCGCCATTTCATCAGCCACAGGATCAAGGGCAGGAACAGCATCAGCACGATGTAGAGCGGCAGCACGTCCATGTTGACGGGACGGAAGCGCAACAGCAGCGCCTGCACGATGGTGACATCGGGCTGCTTGAGGAAATCCATGATCCCCATCTCTTCGGTGTAGAGCGGGTTCTCGAAGCGGGTGGCGACGTAGGAGATTTCCGCAAGAAAGATCGTGAACAGGAATACGTGGGCGACATAGATCTGCCAGACGCGGCGCAGGATGCGCGCGGTCGCCACCACAAAGCCGGCCTGAAGCATCGCGCGGCCATAGACGAAGGCCGCGGTGTAGCCGGAGATGAAGATGAAGATCTCGGTCGCGTCGGAGAAGCCGTAGTTGCGGATCGTGAGCCAGGTCAGGATGTTCGTCGGCAAATGGTCGATGAAGATCAGCCACAGCGCGAGCCCGCGGAACAAATCCAGCCGCAATTCGCGCTCGGAGGTCGCGGGCATCGTGATCGCGGGCGCGGCGGCGACCGCTCCGCTCGCATCCTTGGCGTCGGCAAGCTGCGTTCCGGAAATTGGATCGGCAATCGACGTCATCGGGCACCATGACCGTGCGAAGTTTTGCGCCGCCCCGACTCGAAAAAGATAATATCCGCCCACCGCTTGCGGACAAGATACGGAATTGACGCGGATGCTCGCGCCTTTAGAGCGGAACTATGGTCAAACGGCGATGAAAAACGCCAGCTGAGCAAACTTTCGTCAGCCGGTCCAACGATTGGTTCCGACGGACTTATTGGCTATGATGCGATTTGAGGAGACTGAAACGTGTACCGCGCCGTCACCCGCGACATCGAAGTCACCGTCGAGCCGAACTTCCTGCCGGAACGTTCGTCGATCGAGAACCGGCAATATTTCTGGTCCTACACCATCGTCATCACCAATTCCGGCACCGAGACGGTGCAACTGCGCACGCGATACTGGATCATCACCGACGCCACCGGCCGCCAGCAGGAAGTGCGCGGCGAGGGCGTGGTCGGCGAGCAGCCGGTGCTCGCGCCGGGCGAGCGCTTCGAATACACCTCCGGCGTGCCGCTGCCGACCGCCTCCGGCATCATGAGCGGGCGCTACCAGATGGTGAGCGAAAGCGGCGAACGGTTCGAGATCGACGTGCCGACATTTTCGCTCGACAGCCCGGACGGGAAGAGAGTGTTGAATTGACGAGCGCGTGTGCCCTCACGGGGAAATCGTAGGGTGGGCAAAGGCGCGTCTTCGCGCCGTGCCCACCATCCAGATTCCGCTCGCGATGGTGGGCACGCTACGCTTTGCCCACCCTACAATTCTAAGTTCGATAGCCCTACTCCACGCCCGCTTCTTCCGGCGTGAATTCGTAGACCGACGAGCAGAACTCGCAGGTGACGACGACCTTGCCGTCCTTGACCATGTCGGCGCGATCCTTCGCCGTAAAGCTTTTCAGCATCGAGGACACCGCCTCGCGCGAGCAGGAGCATTGCGCGCGCAGCGGCAGCGGCGCGAACACACGCACGCCGCGTTCGTGGAACAGGCGGTATAGCAGCCGCTCGCCCGACAGATCAGGGTCGAGCAGTTCGACGTCCTCGACCGTTCCGATCAGCGACTGCCCCTCGACCCAGGCATCGTCTTCCGGAACCTCATGGGCGGCGGTGCCTTCGGGCGCATCGCCGGGATGCAGATCGGCCTGCCGCGCGCGCTCCGGCGCCTTCGGCAGGAACTGCAGCAGCATGCCGCCGGCGCGCCAGCGAACCTTGCCGCCGTCGCCGCCGCGCCATTCCTCGCCGACCGCAAGGCGAACGCGCGTCGGGATCTGCTCCGAGCGCAGGAAATATTCATGGGCTGCGTCTTCGAGGCTGCCGCCATGGAGCGCGACCAGGCCCTGGTAGCGGCTCATGTCCGGCCCCTGGTCGATGGTCATCGCGAGATGGCCCTTGCCGAGCAGCGCGCCGGAATCGAGCCCGTCGTGCAGCCGCGTCGCATCGTAGCGCGCATAGGCCCGCAGCCGATCGGGCGCCTTGAAATCGACGATCAGGAACGAGACCGGGCCGTCGGTCCGGGTCTGCAGGATGAAACGGCCATCGAACTTCAGGGATGAACCGAGCAGCGTCGTCAGCACGATCGCCTCACCGAGCAATTTGCCGACGGCAGGCGGATAATCGTGCTTGTGCAGGATGTCGTCGAGGGTGGGACCGAGCCGCGTCAGCCGCCCACGCAGATCGAGTGCATCGATCTCGAACGGCAACACCGCGTCGTCGACCGGCACGGCCGATGGCGCGCGGGTCGGCGTTTCCGTGATCTTGATGTCGGGGGATTGTGAAACCATGGCGCTCTATCTGGGGTCTTGAGAGGCGAAACGAAAGGGGTTCACATTCGTCGTTTTGTTTGTCGTCCCTGCGAAAAGCAGGGATCCATAACCACCAGCGATGGTTGTTGCGCTTCGCTGTCGCTCGAGCGAACGCGATCGGCCTGTGGTTGATGGGGTGGACGGCCCCCTACGGCATCAGTTGTGCCAGAATGAGGTTGTCGAAATCTCAAACGAGGGAGCCGTCCGTGACGCAGATTATCCGCATTGGAATGGATACGTCGAAGC